>NZ_JBEOYB010000004.1:0-153675 GCF_040296845.1 Streptomyces sp. NPDC001985 | reverse complement strand
CCGCTTGGGGGGCCGGGGGTTTCTGCCTGTCCGGTGTTTGGGGGTGGGCTTCGTGCCTTGGGTGTGCTGTGGGATCGGCCTCTCGCAGGGTGCGGTTCTCCGCTTGGGGGGCCGGGGGTTTCTGCCTGTCCGGTGTTTGGGGGTGGGCTTCGTGCCTTGGGTGTGCTGTGGGATCGGCCTCTCGCAGGGTGCGGTCCTCCGCTTGGGGGGCCGGGGATTTCAGCCCGTCCGGCGTTTGAGGACGGACCCTCGGGCTCCAGGTGCCGAGCCGGCGGAGGGCCCGGAAGGCGGGGAGCGGGAAGCGCGCACCGCGCCCCGGCGCGGCGCTCATCGGGTCCGGCGGCGGCGGGACTGCCACAGGGTCGCGGCGGCCAGCGCCGCGATCGCCGAGGCGCCCGCGATCACGCCGAGGGAGGGACCGCCCTCATCGGAGGCGGGCGCGGAGGCGGAGGCGGAGGCGGAGGCGGAGGCGGACGGCTCCCGGGCGGACACCTGTTCGCCGCAGCCCGTCCCCGGGTACCCGGAGATCGCGCAGAGCAGCGCCTGCCCGTTGTAGCGGAGCGGCTTCGCCACGCTCGCCAGAGCGTCCGCGGTCGTCGCCGCCCCGGGCACCTTCGCACAGGCCGTCCGCGGCGGCGGCGGCGTCTCCCCGGACGGCGCGTCCCCCGCGGTCCCGGGATCGATGACCAGCGCGACGCGCTTGCTGCCCGGCTCCGCGTCCGTCCCCCCGCAGATCGCGGCGAAACCGGGCTCCCGGCGCGGCTGCGCCGCGTCCGCGCTGTTCTCGCTCACGGAGAACCGGAACCCGCTGACCGACCCGTCGGCGGGCCGGGCCGTCGCCGGACCCTCCGTGGCGTACACCCACGTCCCGCCGTCGCCCTGCCAGTACGACCAGTAGCGGTACCCCGCCGCCTGCGCCGCCCCCGCCCCCGCACCGAACAGCGTCAGCACGGCGGCGAGCACCAGCAGCAGCGCGCCGCCCCGCCTCACCGCTGCGACCTGCGGCGCCCGCCGAACAGCACACCCACACCGACGAGCGCGGCGGCGCCGGCCCCGACGAACCACCAGGTGCCGCCGCCGGAGTCCCCGTCCTTCGCCGCGGACTCCTTCCGCGGCTCGGGCCCGGTCGCGTTCAACGCCGCCACCAGGTCCGTTTTCCCGAACTTCGACGGGTCCGCGCCCGCCGCCTCCGCCGCCAGGATCAGCTGCGCGTACGCCGCCGGCCCGGACTCCTCGGCCCAGTCCGCCGCGTTCCGCTCCAGCCACGCCAGCGGCTTCTTCACCTGCTCGGCCATCCCCTGCGCGCTCAGCGCGACCACCGCGTCCGCCGTGTTGCCGTGGTCCGGCTTCTCGGCCGGGTCGTCGGAGCCGGGCATCGGCGGGGTGGTGAGATAGCCGGTCTTCGCGAGCGCGGCGCCGAGGTAGGCGGCGCCGTTGTGCGCGGCGCCCTGGACGGTCTTGGAGGGCCCGCAGGACCGGCCCCGGACATCCTTCACATCCGTCCGCACCACCATGCCCTCGCCCTTCGCGGCCACCACCGCAGCCGCCGTGGAGTCGGCGACGATCCCGGGCTGCTTCGGCTGGAAGACGAAGGCCCCGCCGTTCTTCCCGCCGCACGGCCGCGCGAAGGTCAGCAGCGCGTCGTACGGCGACTGCCCGTCCTTCGACAGCACGTCCTCGGGCGTCTCACCGGCCGCCGCGAGCGCGCCGATCACCACGGAGGTGGAGTTGGCGTCGCTGGCGCCGCCGGGGTTGTACCCCCAGCCGCCGTCCGGGTTCTGCACGGCCTTCAGCCAGCCCACCGACTCCTCGACGGCCTTCTCCTCACCCCCGAGCGCGGCGAGCGCCTGCACGGCGGCGGCCGTGGCGTTGGAGTCCAGCGGCAGCTTGGGGCCGCAGGGCGCGGTGGTGTCGGCGCGGTACGAGGCGTACGCACCGCTGTCGCACTGCTGCCCGGTCAGCCACTCGACGGCCTGCGCGGCGGGCCTCACCCCGGCGGTGTCCTGCGCGAGCAGCGCGAGGGACTGCCGCCAGACACCGTCGTACGTGGGGTCGCCGGTGCCGTACAGACCGGCGGGGAGCTTCCCGGCGGGCGACGGCGTGGGGGCCGCGAAGGCGGCCGGGGCCGCGGTGGCGACGGCCACGGAGAGGACGGCGGACACGGCGAGCGCGGCTGCGCTGCGGCGGGCGGTGGTCATGAGCGGGGCGGGCCTCTCCTGCGGGAGCCGGGCACGGGCACACGCGGGCACCAGGGCTCCGGCTCCGTATTCCTCGACGGTGCCGGTCACCGGCGGGCTGCCGGTGGCACGAGCCGTTCACGGTCGCGTACGGGGCATTCCGGCTCGCCGCCCCCGGTGATCGGCGGGCGGCTCACGGCTGCGGGTCAGTGCCGGATTCGCACCGGCTTCCCCCCGTACGGGTGTGATGACGACCTGCCCACTCTACCGGCCGGTCACCGCGCATCCGGAAGTTGCGCCCCCGCTTCCCTCCGGCCTCCCGCTCCGCACCGCCGCGCACCGCACCGGAACCCCCGGCGGCTCCTCCGCGAGCCCCGGCCTCACCGGTCTCCGCGGAGGTGCCTCCGCCCGCGCCACCGCGATGGTCCGCGCCCCAGCTCCTCGCGGTGGCCGGGCGGCTCCCGGACCCGCCCGGGAGCCGAGGGGGCGGTGGGCGCGGCGTCGTCCGGCCCGGCGCGGGGCGTGCCCCCGTGCGGCGGATGGTCCCCGGGGAGGAGCTGCCCCCTCCCCGGCGGACGCGCCCCGGTTGCCGCTCCTCCGCCTCCGGCACCCGGCGCCACCCGCCCGGCTGCGGCGCCGTGTGCTCATCGGGCCCCCGGTCGCCCCCCTGCTCGGCGAGGCGGCCGGGCTCCGCCTCCCGGGGCCCGCGCAGCCCCTCCGCGCCCCCGGCGGGCATCGCCTCACGAGCATTGCCCACGATAATTAGAACTGATATCAGTTCTGAAGCAGTGTCAGCTACCGCGTCGGGGCGCAGGAGGCAGCAGCATGGCCCAGCTCGTGGAACACGGAAAGCTCTTCATCGGCGGCGAGTTGGCCGATCCGCTCGGCACCGGAACCATCGAGGTCGTCTCCCCGCACACCGAGCAGGTCATCGGCCGGGTCCCGCACGCCTCCCGCGCCGACGTGGACCGAGCGGTCGCCGCCGCCCGCCGGGCATTCGACGAGGGGCCCTGGCCCCGGACGCCGCTCGCCGAGCGGATCGCCGTGGTCGAGCGGATCAAGGACGCGATCACCGCCCGCCACGACGAGCTGGCCCGCTCGATCAGCGCGCAGAACGGCTCCCCGTACTCCTGGAGCGTCTTCGCCCAGGCGCTGGGCGCGGTGCTGGTGTGGGACTCGTATCTCAAGGTCGCCCGGGACTTCACCCACGAGGAGCGGCGGGCCGGCGCGCTCGGCGGGATTCTGGTGCGGCGGGAGCCGGTGGGGGTCGTCGCGGCGGTGCTGCCCTGGAACGTCCCGCAGTTCACCGCCGCTGCCAAGCTCGCCCCGGCGCTGCTCTCCGGCTGCACGGCGCTGCTCAAGCCGTCCCCCGAGGCGCCGCTCGACTCCTATCTCCTCGCCGAGATCACCCAGGAGGCCGGGCTGCCCGAGGGCGTGCTCTCCATCCTCCCGGCGGACCGCGAGGTCAGCGAGTATCTGGTCGGGCACCCCGGGGTCGACAAGGTCTCCTTCACCGGCTCCGTCGCGGCGGGCCGGCGGGTCATGGAGGTGGCCTCCCGCAATCTCACCCGTGTCACCCTCGAACTGGGCGGCAAGTCCGCCGCCGTGATCCTCCCGGACGCGGACCTGGAGTCGGCGATCGCCGGGATCGTGCCCGCCGCCTGGATGAACAACGGACAGGCCTGTGTGGCCCAGACCCGTATCCTCGCCCCGCGCTCCCGCTACGACGAGATCGCCGAGGCCCTGACGGCCGCCGCCGCCGCGCTGGTGGTCGGCGACCCGCTGGACCCGGCGACCGAGGTGGGCCCGCTGGTCGCCCGGCGCCAGCGGCAGCGCTCGCTCGACTACATCGGCATCGGCCGGGAGGAGGGCGCGAAGCTCCTCACCGGCGGCGGGCGCCCCGCCGGTCTGGACCGGGGCTGGTATGTCGAACCGACCCTCTTCGGCGAGGTCGACAACGGCATGCGGATCGCCCGGGAGGAGATCTTCGGGCCGGTGATCTGTCTGCTGCCGTACGGGGACGAGACGGAGGCCGCCCGGGTGGCCAACGACTCCGACTACGGGCTCAGCGGCAGTGTGTGGACCGGTGACGTGGAGCGCGGCATCGACTTCGCCCGCCGGATCAGGACCGGCACGTACTGCGTCAACACCTTCGGGCTGGACATGCTTGGGCCGTTCGGCGGATACAAGGACTCCGGCATGGGGCGCGAATTGGGCCCCGAGGGCTACGGTGAGTATCTGGAGCACAAGATGATCCATCTGCCCGCCGGATACGAGGCCCCGGGGCTCGGGACCACCGGACCCGGGGGCGCGTCCACGGGAGACGGAGGCAACTGATGGGCGACCGCTGGAACATCCGGGTCGACCGCGCCGTCTGTATCGGCTCCGGCATGTGCGCCGGCACCGCGCCGGACGGATTCAGCCTGGACGGGGCGCGGCAGTCGCACCCCCGGGAGCCCGAGGCGGAGGCGAGCGAGACGGTGCTCGCCGCCGCCGAGAACTGCCCGGTGGAGGCGATCACCATCACCCTCGCGGCCGGCGGTGAACCGGTGTTCCCGCCGGAGGACTGAAACCCCGGGCAGGCCCGCCGGCACCTAGCGCCGCGGGCGCTCCGTTTCCGTCAGCTCGATGAGCCGGCACACCGTCTCGATGTCTATCTTCACCTGCGCGATCGAGGCCCGCCCCGACAGCCAGGTGATCAGCGCCGAGTGCCAGGTGTGCTCGATCACCCGCACCGCCGAGAGCTGGTCGGGCGTCGGGTGCTCCAGACCCATCGCGTCCAGGATGATCGCGGTGGTCTGCCGCGAGACCGTGTCCACCTCGGGGCTCACGCTCCGGTCCGCGAAGGTCAGCGCTCGCACCATCGCGTCCGCGAGATGCGGTTCGCGCTGGAGCGCCCGGAAGGCCCGCATCAGGGTCTCGGCCACCCGCTCGGCCGGGTCCGCCCCGCCCGGCGGGCGCTTGCGCAGGGTGGTGTGCAGATGCTGGAGCTGGTCCTGCATGGTGGCGACCAGCAGATGGATCTTGGAGGGGAAGTACCGGTACAGCGTGCCCAGGGCGACCTCGGAGGATTCGGCCACTTCCCGCATCTGCACCGCGTCGAAGCCGCCACGGCTGGCCAGTTGGGCGCTGGTGTGCAGAATGCGGCGGCGGCGCGCCTCCTGGCGCTCGGTCAGCTGGGGTGCGGCAGGGCCGGCCTGCACCTTGGCCTTGGCTTCGGCTGTCATAGGTCCCGTTCCATCACGAGGCGGATCGTCCCGTCCGGGTGCGGCGAGGCGGTCGCACCGGGCGGCTACCGGGCGAGTATCGGACACGGAGGGGCGGCGCAGCAGGACAGCGCGCCCGCCGTGGTGCGAATCACCTGTTCCAGCCCTTACAGCGGCGCTACCTGCCGGTAGATTCGAAGCTCCTTGAGCGATCAAGTCTGAAACTTGTTCTAGATTAGCGCGAGCGGTTACGCTCCGGCGAAAACACAGCGAGAAGGGGGCCGTGAGTGACCGCTGAGGCCATTGAGGCCGGCCCCCAGCCGGGCGGCGGCCAGGGCCCTCGCCACAGCCCGCACCCGGGCTCGGGGAAGGGCCCCGACCAGGACTCCGGCCGGGCCCCCCGCGCCGAGGGACCGGCCGCGGCCGGCGACGGCGCCGGACCGCTGCGGATCGCCCTGCTCACCTACAAGGGCAACCCGTACTGCGGTGGCCAGGGCGTCTACGTCCGCCATCTCTCCCGCGAACTCGCCCGCCTCGGCCACACCGTCGACGTGATCGGCGCCCAGCCCTACCCCGTCCTCGACGAGGGCGTCGAGGGCGTCACCCTCACCGAGCTGCCCAGTCTCGACCTCTACCGCAGCCCGGACCCCTTCCGCACCCCCGCGCGCGACGAGTACCGCGACTGGATCGACCGGCTGGAGGTCGCCACCATGTGGACCGGCGGCTTCCCCGAGCCGCTGACCTTCTCGCTCCGCGCCCGCCGCCATCTCGCGGCCCGGCGCGGCCGGTTCGACGTCGTCCACGACAACCAGACCCTGGGCTACGGACTCCTGGCCGACCTCGGCGCGCCCCTGGTCACCACCATCCACCACCCCATCACGGTCGACCGCCGGCTGGAGCTGGACGCGGCGGACGGCTGGCAGCGGCGGGCCTCCGTGCGCCGCTGGTACGGCTTCACCCGGATGCAGAAGCGGGTCGCCCGCCGGCTGCCCTCCGTCCTCACCGTCTCCGGCTCATCCCGGCAGGAGATCGTCGGCCATCTCGGCGTGCGCGAGGACCGCGTCCGGGTCGTCCACATCGGCGCCGACACCGAACTGTTCTCGCCCGACCCCGCCGTTCCCGAGGTGCCGGGCCGGATCGTCACCACCTCCAGCGCCGATGTGCCGCTGAAGGGCCTGGTGCACCTGGTGGAGGCGCTGGCCCGGCTCCGCACCGCACACCCGGACGCCCATCTGGTGGTCGTCGGCCGCCGTGCCGAGGACGGCCCGGTCGCCCGGCTCATCGAGCGCCACGGCCTCGCGGGCGCGGTCGAGTTCGTCAAGGGCATCTCCGACACCGAACTCGTCGGCCTGGTGCGCGGCGCGCAGATCGCCTGTGTGCCCTCGCTGTACGAGGGGTTCTCGCTGCCCGCCGCCGAGGCGATGGCCACCGGCACCCCGCTGGTCGCCACCACCGGCGGCGCGATCCCGGAGGTGGCGGGCCCCGACGGGGAGAGCGCCCTCGCCGTGCCGCCCGGGGACGCCGGCGCGCTGGCCGCCGCCCTCGGCCGGCTGCTCGGCGACCCGGAGCTGCGGGCCAGGCTGGGCGCGGCCGGCCGGGCCCGGGTCCTGGAGCGCTTCACCTGGGCGAAAGCGGCCCAGGGGACGGTGGAGCTCTACCGGGCGGCCATCGCCAGCACCGCTCCCCGCTGACCGCCCGGGCGGGACCGCCGCCCGCCCACCACCCCTCTGCCCCCATCCTCCGACTGCGAAAGCGGGAACCTGTGCTGACCGTCGACTTCACCCGCTTTCCGCTGGCGGCGGGCGACCGTGTGCTCGACCTCGGCTGCGGCGCGGGGCGGCACGCCTTCGAGTGCTACCGGCGCGGGGCGCGGGTCGTCGCCCTGGACCGGAACGCCGAGGAGATCCGCGAGGTCGCCAGGTGGTTCGCCGCGATGAAGGAGGCGGGGGAGGCCCCCGAGGGCGCCACCGCCACCGCGATGGAGGGCGACGCGCTCAACCTGCCCTTCCCCGATGAGTCGTTCGACGTCGTCATCATCTCCGAGGTGATGGAGCACATCCCCGACGACAAGGGGGTGCTCGCCGAGATGGTGCGGGTGCTGCGGCCCGGCGGGCGGATCGCCGTCACCGTGCCCCGGTACGGCCCGGAGAAGGTCTGCTGGACCCTCAGCGACGCGTACCACCAGGTCGAGGGCGGCCATATCCGCATCTACCGGGCCGATGAACTCCTCACCAGGATCGAGGAGGCCGGCCTCGTCCCCTACGGCACCCACCACGCCCACGCGCTCCACAGCCCCTACTGGTGGCTGAAGTGCGCCTTCGGCGTGGACAACGACCAGGTCCTGCCGGTCAAGGCGTACCACAAGCTGCTGGTCTGGGACATCATGAAGAAGCCCCTCGCCACCCGCCTCGCGGAACGCGCGCTCAACCCGCTGATCGGCAAGAGCTTCGTGGCGTACGCGACCAAGCCGCACCTCCCGGCGCCCGAACCCGAACCCGCGACCGTGCCCGAACCCGCGCCCGAACCCGCGTCCGCGCCCGCGTCCGCGCCCGCGTCCGCGCCCGCCACCGGGGCCGACGCGTGACCACTCCCCGCACCGAGCACCTCGTCCTGCCCGGCGTGCTCACCGCCGAGCAGGCCGCCGAGACCGTCGCCGGCGTCCTCGCCGTCCAGCGGGCCGATGGCGCCATACCCTGGTTCCGGGGCCACCATCTCGATCCCTGGGACCACATCGAGGCCGCCATGGCCCTGGACGCGGCCGGTGAGCACGAGGCCGCGGCGAAGGCGTACGCCTGGCTGCTCCGGCACCAGAACGCCGACGGCTCCTGGTACGCCGCCTACCAGGACGGCGACCCGGACCGGCCCACCGACCGGGGCCGCGAGACCAACTTCTGCGCCTATGTCGCCGTCGGCACCTGGCACCACTACCTCGCCACCGGGGACGAGGCGTTCCTCGACCTGATGTGGCCGGTGGTGTACGCCGCGACCGAGTTCGTGCTCCGGCTCCAGCGGCCCGGCGGCCAGATCGGCTGGAAGCGCGAGGCCGACGGGACCCCCGTCACCGATGCCCTGCTCACCGGCAGCTCCTCCATCCACCACGCCCTGCGCTGCGCGCTCGCCATCGCCGACGAGCGCGAGGAGCCCCAGCCGGACTGGGAACTGGCGGCGGGCGCCCTCGCCCACGCCATCGCCCGCCACCCGGAACGCTTCCTGGACAAGCGCCGCTACTCCATGGACTGGTACTACCCGGTCCTGGGCGGCGCGGTCGAGGGCCCGGCGGCCACCGCCCGTATCGAGTCGGGCTGGCACGACTTCGTCGTCCCCGGCCTCGGGGTGCGCTGTGTGCTGCCCAACCCGTGGGTCACGGGCGGCGAGAGCTGTGAACTCGCCCTGGCGCTCTGGATGACGGGGGAGTCCGACCGGGCGCTGGAGATCCTCCAGTCCATCGGCCATCTGCGCGCCCCGGACGGGATGTACTGGACGGGGTACGTCTTCGAGGGCGAGCGCGCGATCTGGCCCGAGGAACGCACCACCTGGACGGCGGGCTCCCTGCTGCTCGCGGTGGCCGCCCTCGGCGGCGACGAGGCCACCACGGCCGTCTTCGGCGGCGAACGCCTCCCCCGGGGCCTCACCCCCGACTGCGGGGCCTGCGGCTAGGTCGTCTCTTCCGGATCGTGCCGGAGCGGTCAGAGCACCAGCTCCGCCAGGGTCCGCAGGGTCGCCGGGTCGGGCCCGGCGACCAGCAGATCGGTCACCGGCCCCGCCCGCCACAGCTCCAGCCGTTCGGCGATCCGCTCCCTCGGTCCGGTCAGGGAGATCTCGTCGGCGAAGGCGTCGGGCACCGCGCGCACCGCCTCCTCGCGGCGGCCCTCGGCGAACAGCCGCTGGATGTCCCGCGCCGGGCCCTCGAACCCCATCCGCGCCATCAGATCGGCGTGGAAGTTCCGCGCGGTGTGCCCCATGCCGCCGATGTAGAAGGCGAGCATCGCCTTGACGGACAGCAGCCCCTCCGCGAGGTCGTCGCAGACCCGGGCGCGGACCATCGGAGCGACCATGAAC
This sequence comes from Streptomyces sp. NPDC001985, assembly GCF_040296845.1. Lineage (NCBI taxonomy): Bacteria > Bacillati > Actinomycetota > Actinomycetes > Kitasatosporales > Streptomycetaceae > Streptomyces > Streptomyces sp. NPDC001985. The sequence continues at coordinate 144,233 of NZ_JBEOYB010000004.1, read as the reverse complement.
CCGTCGGGCGCACCGGTGAGCGCCTCGCGGTACGCGCCGGTCCGCAGCGGCGACCAGTACAGCGGCAGCCAGCCGTCGGCGATGCGGACCGTCTGGGCGATGTTCTTGGGCCCCTCCGCTCCGAGGAGCACGGGGAGACCGGCCCGCAGGGGGTGGGTGATCGGTGCCAGCGCCCGGCCGAGCCCGCTCGCGCCCGCGCCCCGGTACGGGTGCTGGTGGAACCGCCCGTCCAGCTCCACGGGCCCCTCGCGCCGCAGCACCTGCCGGACGACCTCCACATACTCCCGGCTCGCCGTGAGCGGGCTGCTCGGGAACGGCCGTCCGTACCACCCCTCCACCACCTGCGGCCCGGAGAGCCCGAGCCCGAGCATCATCCGCCCGCCGGAGAGATGGTCCAGGGTGAGCGCGTGCATGGCGGTGGCGGTGGGCGTGCGGGCCGCCATCTGCGCGACGGCGGTGCCGAGTCCGATCCGGGAGGTGTGCGCGGCGATCCAGGTCAGCGGGGTGAAGGCGTCGGAGCCCCAGGCCTCGGCCGTCCACACCGAGGCGTATCCGAGCCGCTCGGCCTCGCGGGCGAGGTCGAGCTGTCCCGGGGTGGGGCCGCGGCCCCAGTAGCCGAGCGCGAGCCCCAGCCGCATCCCACCACCTCCGTGCCGCCACACCCGTATCTGATGGACCGTCAGAGTAGAGCGGGCCTGGTGCCTCGGCAATGGAGCCGGAGCCGGGGTCCGATCGTCTAATCAAGTTTGACTAGATGATGGCCGGGGAACTACGGTCGTGGACGTTCCACCTGATCCATCCGAACGGGAGACCCTCGCATGCCCCTGCTGCCCGACGCCGGACACATCCCCACCACCGAAGAGCTGGCCGAGATCGACGCCTGGTTCGCCGCCTACGACGGCTACAGCGCGCGGCGCGAGATCGAGAGGATGGCCGATGTCGCCGTCTTCCCGCTCAACCTCGTCAGCGACGACTCCCAGGGCAACGGCGCGGCGGCCCAGTGGGACCGCGCCCGGTTCGTCGAGACGATGACCCAGGTGATGGGCGGCGGCGACGAGGACATCACCTTCGAGTCGACCCGTACGCCCGTCTTCCTCTCGCCCGCCATGGTGATCGTCTTCACCGACTCGGCCATGACCGCCGGCGGCCACACCCAGCGACTGCGGTACGCCGACATCCTGATCAAGCGGGACGGCGCGTGGGCGTTCCAGACCATGCTCCAGGGCGGCTGGGGCGACAACCTCCGCTGAGCACGCCGGAGGGGTGCCACCGGACCGTGCGTCCGGTGGCACCCCTCAAGGGTTCTCGGGGCGGGGCGTCAGCCGCGCTGGATGCCCGAGGTGTCCTGGAGCACCCCGCGCCGCCCGTCCTGCGTCTGCGCGATCAGCCCGGAACCGCGCTGCTCGACCGCGAGATACCAGGTGCCCGGCGCCAGTTCGGCGATCGGGCTGGGGGAGCCGTCCTCGCCGTACAGCGGGCGGGCCACCGGCACCGCGAACCAGAACGGCGCGAAGTCCGCGCCGCCGCCGCCCGGCTGCGGCGCCGCGGCCGGGCCGCCCTGGGCGGGGTTGCCGCCGTAGGAGGGCTGCTGCTGGGCGCCGCCGTACGGCTGCTGCTGCGCGCCCGGGTAGCCGTACCCCGTCTGCGGCTGGCCGCCGTACGGAGCCGGGGCCGGAGTGGGGCGCGGGGCGCCGATCAGCGGGGCCCTCAGCGCGGGCACGAGCTGGGCGGTGACCGCGCCGGCCGCCAGCAGCAGGGCCGCGATGAAGCCCAGGATCAGCCCGGTGCCGGCGTCCGGGTCCAGCTCGCCGTTGAACGAGCCCGCCGGGTCGAAGATCGCGCCCAGCGCCGACCAGGCCGTGAAGAGCGCCAGGGCGATGCCGAGGTGGCCCAGCTCGATGCCGATGACCTTCGGAGGGCTGGGCAGCAGCCGGGAGAGGACGATCAGGGCCGCGCTGATGATGCCGGCCAGATAGACGCCGAGAAGCAGCGAGCCGTTGTCCCACGCGTTCGGCACATCCCCGCAGAGGGTGCCGGAGCAGTCGATCGTATCCAGGAACGAGGCGATGAACAGCAGTACCGCTGCTCCGATCACCACGCCATCACCTCGTGTGAGGGAGCGGATGTTCACGTAGAAAGTCCTTCTTGGGTCGTCTCATCGGGGCGGTCGTCGCTGCCGCCTGGGGCGGTGTGCGTGGCACGGAGCGGGGGAGGGGGTCCCCTTCGTGGGGATGAATCTATCGTCTGGGCTCCATGGCCGTCTGCCCGGTATCGGGAGTCGTCTCCGCCCGGAAGGGTGACCGGGCAGCGGTCGGGGAGCGGTCGGGGAGCGAGCGGGGCGGCGCTTCCGCTATCCGGTGAGGAAGTCCCGGATGCCGTTCGCGATGCCCGCCGCGGCCCGCTGCCGCCACCCGGGGCTGGAGAGCAGCGCCGCGTCGGCCGCATCGCGCATATTGCCGGATTCGATGAAGACCTTCGGCACGGTGGAGAGATTCAGTCCGCCGAGATCGGTGCGCACATCGAGCCCGCTCCCGCCGTTGATGTAGTTGGCCGGCTCGCTCCCGGTGGCGCGGGCGAAGGACCCGGCGATCCGCTCGCCGAGCGCGCGCGACGGGCCCACGATACGGGTGGTGTCCGCCTGCCCCTCCTTGACCCGTCCGGGCAGGATCAGATGGAATCCGCGGTTGCCCCGGGCCGATCCATCGGCGTGGACCGAGACCACGGCATCGGCGCGCGCCGCGTTTCCGATCCGGGCCCGCTCGTCCACGCACGGGCCGAATGCCCGGTTTCCGTCATGGGTGAATTCCACCCGCGCGCCCTGCTTTTCGAGAAGGGTTCGCAGGCGTTGTGAAACATCGCGGGTGAATGCGGCCTCGGTGTAACCGCTGTTGGTGGCGGTACCCGTGGTGTCGCAATTCTTGCGGTTGGTTCCGATGTCCACGAGTTGATTGATCTCGTCGGTGTGCTGGAAATTCCCGGGATTGTGACCGGGGTCGACCACCACCGTCCGCCCGGCGAGCGGCTGGCGGGAGGGGCGCTCGCCCGCCGCCCGGGAGTCGGCGGAGCGCCCCGGCTTGGCGTCCTCCCGGTCCGCACCGCCCGGCGTCCCGCCGGACGCGCACCCCGTCAGCGCGGCCACCGTCACCACGGCGGTGGCGACGGCGGTGGGCCCGCGACGGGCGGGACGCCTGTTCTCCTCGTACGACATCTGTCCGATGCTAGGCCGTCGCCGCGCGGGCCCGTCGGCGTGGCCGGGGTGTGTCAGCGGTGTGTCGGGGGCGCGCCCGGGGCCGGTCCGGTGGGGGCGCGGGTCGGTCCGGGGGTGGTGCGGCGGCGGTGCGGGGACGGTACGGGGGTCAGATGCCCGCGCCCGTGCGCCGGAGCACCCGCAGCGAATCGGTCGCGGAGATCTCGGTGAACGCGCCCGACGCGAGGGCGCGGAGGTAGATCCCGTACGGTGCCCGGCCGCCGTCCGCCGGGTCCGGGAAGACATCGTGGATCACCAGCAGCCCGCCGCCGGCCACCAGGGGCGCCCATCCCTCGTAGTCGCCGCTCGCGTGCTCCTCGGTGTGCCCGCCGTCGATGAAGACCAGGCCCAGCGGGGTGTTCCAGAGCCGGGCGACCTGCGGGGAGCGGCCGACCACCGCGACCACGTGGTCCTCCAGCCCCGCCTGGTACAGGGTGCGCCGGAACGCCGGCAGCGTGTCCATCCGTCCCACCTCGGGGTCCACCACGGCCGGATCGTGGTACTCCCACCCCGCCTGCTGCTCCTCGCTGCCCCGGTGGTGGTCCACGGTGACGGCGGTGACGCCCGCCGACCGGGCCGCGTCGGCGAGCAGGACGGTGGACCGCCCGCAGTACGTCCCGACCTCCAGCAGCGGCAGCCCCAGCGCCCCCGCCTCCCGCGCGGCGGCGTACAGGGCGAGCCCCTCGGTGCGGGGCATGAACCCCTTGGCGCTCTCGAAGGCTTCGAGGACGGCGGGCTCGGGGGTGGCGGTGGTCATGGGCGCTTCCTTGCCGTGTCGTACGGATGTTCCACAGCCGCCCATGGTGCCGTACGCCCCGCCGTGGTCGCCGGGGAGGCGGCGCGCGGGCCGCCCGCGCCGCTTCCCGGTCTTCCCTCTCAATGGAACGTGTTCTACTCTGCCGCCCGTGGCCGCCGCCGGACCGCGCCAGGCCCCGCGCCGGGCCCGCGTTTCGCGGCGCGTCCGCCGGGCCCGGTGGCCACGCCACCGAGCCCGAAGGAGAACCATGCCCAGGAGCTATGTCGCCGGCGTCGGCATGACCCGGTTCGAGAAGCCCGAGTCCCGGGACCGGCGGTACTGGGACATGGCCCGCGAGGCAGGGGCCGAGGCCCTCTGTACGAGGCGTCGGGCCTGGGGATCGAGGACATCGACGTCATCGAGCTGCACGACTGCTTCTCGGTCAACGAACTCCTCACCTACGAGGCGCTCGGCATGTGCCCGGAGGGCGCGTCGGGGAAGCTGGTGGAGAGCGGGGCGACGACCCACGGCGGACGGTGGGTGGTCAACCCGTCCGGCGGCCTGATCGCCAAGGGCCATCCCCTGGGCGCCACCGGGCCGGCCCAGACGGCGGAGCTGGTCTGGCAACTGCGCGGGGAGGCCGGCCCCCGCCAGGTCGCGGGCGCCCGGACCGCCCTCGCCCACAACATCGGCCTCGGCGGCGCGGCGGTCGTCACCCTCTTCCGGGGCCCCTGAACTCCGCCGGGAGAGCCGGATGCGGGTGGGGTGTGCTCGGGGGAGGGCGTCGCCGGGCCCGGCGGTCCGGAGGGCCGGGCCCGCACCCCGGGTCCGTGCCCGGACCTGTACCCGCGCCCCGGCCCGCGCCCCGGCCCCGATATCCGGATGTACGGGACCGGGGGTGGCTGAGACCATGACAGTCATGGTCCAAGCCCCCTCAGAAGCCGCCAAGCCCCGAATATCCCCCTCCGCGGCCCGCCCCGTCCGCCCCGTCCGCCCCTGGCTGGTCGTCCTCGCCGCCAGCGCCGGGCAGTTCCTCGTCGTCCTCGATGTCTCCGTCGTCAATGTCGCGCTCCCCTCGATGCGCGCCGACCTCGGACTCTCCACCACCGGCCTCCAGTGGGTGCTCAACGCCTACAGCATCGCCTTCGCCGGGTTCATGCTCTTCGGGGGGCGCGCCGCCGACCTCTTCGGCCGCAAGCGGACCTTCCTCTTCGGGCTCGGGCTCTTCACCCTCGCCTCCCTCGCGGGCGGTCTCGCCCAGGAGGGCTGGCAACTCCTCGCGGCCCGCGCGGTGCAGGGCCTGGGCGCTGCGGTGCTCGCGCCCGCGACGCTGACCATCGTGACCTCCGCCGTCCCGGCGGGCCCCGCCCGCACCCGGGCGATCGGCACCTGGTCGGCGGTGGGCGCGGCGGGCGGCGCGGCCGGCGGCTTCGTCGGGGGCCTGCTCACCGATCTGCTCTCCTGGCGCTGGGTGCTGCTGATCAATGTGCCGGTCGGGGCGCTGGTGCTGCTCGGCGCGGCGATCTGGCTCACCGAGAGCCGCTCCGGCGCCGGCCGCCGGCTGGACCTCCCGGGCGCGGTGCTGGTCACCGGCGGTCTGGCGGCCGTCGCCTATGGCATCGTCCAGACCGAGGAGACCGGCTGGACGGCCTCGGCGACCCTGCTGCCGCTGCTCGGCGGTATCGCCCTGCTCGGCCTCTTCGTCGCGGTGGAGGCGAGAACCCCGGCCCCGCTGATGCCGCTGAAGCTCTTCCGCTCCCGCGCGGTCACGGCGGCCAATGTGACGATGATGCTCTGCGGCTCGGCCTCCTTCGCCATGTGGTTCTTCATGACGGTGTACGCGCAGAACGTGCTCGGCTACACCCCGCTGGAGGCGGGTCTCGCCCTCATCCCCAGCTCCATCAGTGTCGTCATCGGCTCCAAACTCGCCCCGCGGCTGATGGTGCGGGCCGGAGCGGTGACCATCGCCGTCACCGGGGCGCTGATCGCCGCCGCCGGGTTCGGCTGGCAGTCCCTGATGACCGCCGACGGGACCTTCCTCACCACCATCCTCGGCCCCGGCATCCTGATGATGCTGGGCATCGGCCTCGCCGCGACCCCGCTCGCCGCCCTCGCCACCGCCGGCGCCGAACCCGGCGACGCGGGACTGGTGTCCGGGCTCATCAACACCTCCCGCACCATGGGCGGCGCGCTGGGCCTGGCCGTTCTCTCCACCGTCGCCGCCGCCCGCACCGGCGGCAGCACGGACCCGGCGGAGCTGGCTGCCGGGTACGCGCGCGCGTTCCAGGTGGGCTCGGGGCTGCTGCTGGCCTGCGCGCTGCTCAGCCTGTTCTGGCTGCCGCGCCGCACCGGGACGACCTGAGGGCCCCGAGAGCCCCCGGAGCCCCGGCGGACCCTAGAGCCAGCCCTGACGGCGGGCCGCCCGCACCGCCTCCATGCGGTTGCGGGTGCCCGTCTTCCCGATCGCCGAGGAGAGATAGTTCCGCACGGTCGACTCGGAGAGCCGCAGCCCCTCCGCGATGTCCGCGACCGTCGCCCCGTCCACCGCCGCGTTCAGCACATCCCGCTCCCGGGTGGTCAGAGGGCTGGGCCCGGCGCTCAGCGCGGCGGCGGCGAGCACCGGATCGATCACGGTCTCCCCGGTCAGCACCTGCCGGATCGCCCGCGCCAGATCCTCCACCGGCCCGTCCTTGACCAGGAATCCGGCCGCCCCGGCCTCCATCGCCCGCCGCAGATACCCCGGCCGGCCGAAGGTCGTCAGAATCAGCACCCGGCAGTCCGGGACCTCGTCCCGCAGCTCCGCCGCCGCGTCCAGCCCGCTGCGGCCGGGGAGTTCGATGTCCAGCAGGGCCACATCGGGCCGGGTCATGAGCGCCGTGGCGGTGATCTCGTCGCCCCGCCCCACCTGGGCGACGACCTCCATATCGGCCTCCATCCCGAGCAGCAGGGCCAGCGCGCCCCGCAGCATGCCCTGGTCCTCGGCGAGAAGAAGGCGTACGGACCTGGCCGGGCGATGATCCCGGGGCATCTCTTCCACGGCGCCATCGTAGGCCCGCGCCCGCCCGCGCCCCGGCACCCCGCAGCCCGCCCGGGCCCCGCGCCCCGGCACCCCGCAGCCCGCCCGGGCCCGCGCCCCCACAGCGCGGTGTCACCGTCCGGGGTACGGCATCTCCGCAGGGTCCGGCGCACATGCCGTATCCGCCTCCGCCCCCGTCCCCGCCCCCGTCTCCCGCTCCCACACCACGTCCAGCCCCTCGTCCACCGGCAGTTCGGCGCGGACCCGGAAGCCGCCCCGGCCGAGCGCCCCCGCCTCCAGCCGGCCGCCCGCGGCGGCGAGCCGTTCGGCGAGCCCCCGCAGCCCCGTTCCGTCGCCCTCGGGCAGAGCATCCCCGGAGAGCGGAACCGTGAGCGGCACCGTGAGCGGAAACGTGCCGCGCCGGTCGGTGCCGGAGAGCCCGATCCCGTCGTCCACGATGGTCACCCGGGCCTGGCACGCCGTCCCCAGCACGGTGATCTCGCAGGTCGTCGCGTCACTGTGGCGTACCGCGTTGGTCACCGCCTCCCGGACCACCCAGCCGAGCAGCGCCGCCGTCTGCGGGTCCAGCGGGGGCCCCGACTGGCGGACGACGGGCTCGATCCCGGCCGCCGTGAGGGCCGATCTGGCGCGGTCCAGCTCCGTGGTGAGGGTGCCCTCCCGGTAGCCGGTCACCGCCTCGCGGATCTCGGTGAGCGCCTGCCGGCCCACCGACTCGATATCGGCGATCTCGGACAGGGCCGCTTCCATGTTCCCCGGCCCCAGCCGCCGGGCCGCCTCCGACTTCACCACGATCACCGACAGGGTGTGCCCGAGCAGATCGTGCAGATCGCGGGAGAAGCGCAGCCGCTCCCGTTCGACGGCGGTGCGCGCCAGCTCCTGCCGGGTCTCCCGCAGTTCGCCCACCGTCTCGGAGAGCGCCATGATCGCCGCGGACACCATGCCGGAGATGAACGTTCCGTACGAGATGCCGACCGCGCTCCAGCCCTCCCGCAGAAAGCCGACCGTGCTGGCGGCGACGGTCAGGGCGATGACCCACACCTTGACCTGACGGCCGCGCAGCACCGTCCCCACCGCCAGGGCGAGCATCGGGAAGAAGAGCAGCCAGGTCCCGCCGTAGCCGCCGCCGAGCGCGAAGGCGACGGCGGCGAGCGCGAGCAGCAGCCAGCGGGTGGCGGGGGCCTCCCGGGCGGCCCGGTCGACGGAGCGGAAGACCAGGTTGACGTAGAGGACGTTGAAGATCAGCAGCCCGAGGGCGCCGAGCCAGGGCCGGGGAGTCTCGCCCTGGAGGAGGTTGAAGACCGCTCCCGTTCCGAGCAGCAGCCAGGGCAGCATGGCGAAGCCGCTGGGCGGCCCCAGTTCATCGCGGCCTCCCTCCGTCCACCGGGTCCACCCGCGCTCGGTCCATACCTGTCCACACGCCATCGCACACCGTCCTTCGCCGACCGACGGTACGAGATGGCCGCGTACCCCGTACACAGCACCGCCCAGAAGCCCAGGACGGGCACGGTCATCGGCCCCGGCGGCACCCCGTCGGCGACCGCCCGGCCCAGCGCGGTGAAGCCGCCCGCCGGGGTGTAGCCGGCCAGCCACTCCAGCGGGCAGGGCAGCCGGGTGGCGGGGAACCAGAGTCCGCCGAGGACGGCGAGCCCCGCTGCGGACGCCGCGTTCACCAGCCCGGTGGTGCGGACGGAGAGCCAGTAGCCGTTGCCGATGCCGAGCAGGGTGAAGGGCAGCGCGCCGAGCCAGAGGAGCAGCGTGATCGCCGCCCACTGCCAGGCGTGCAGCCGTACGCCGTTGACCAGCCCGCCCGTCACCAGCACCGCGACCACCGGGGGCAGCACCGCCACCGAGCCGGTGATCGCCCGGCCCGTCACCAGTTGCCGTGAGGTCATGGGGGTGGTCCGGAGCTGCCGCAGCCACCCCGTCGAGGTGTCCTCGGCGACCCCGATGCCGGTGGCGAGGGCCGCGGCCACCGCCGCGTACGCGCCCATGCCCACCATCCGGGGCGTGGCCCAGCTCTCGGCCGCCGTGCCGACGGCGGAGAAGAGCAGATACATCAGCACCGGCAGTCCGACGCCGAAGACGGCGAACCCGGTGTCCCGCAGCGCACGCCGGACCTCCAGTCTGACGTACCGCAGCGTCATCGCACGCATCCCGCCAGGGCGTCGTCGGGCCGGTCCGCTCCGGTCGGCCGGTCGAGGCGGGCGGCCTCCAGCCGGGAGGTCAGGGAGAGGAAGGCGTCCTCCAGGGAGACCGCGGAGACGTCCAGACCGCGGATCGCGTCCATCCGGGCGAGGGCGACGACCGTGGCGTCGGAGTCGGTGGTGGTGAGGCGGGCGCGGTCGCCGCGTATCTCCATCGAGACGACCCCGGGCAGCTCGGTCAGACCGTGGCTGCCCCGGCCGGCCAGATCGAACGAGACGATGGTGCCGCCCGCCGAGCGACGGAGGTCGTCGCCGGTGCCGTCGGCCACGATCCGGCCGTGGTCGACCACGACGATCCGGTCCGCGTTGTCGTGGGCCTCCTCCAGGTAGTGGGTGGAGAACAGCACGGTGTTGCCCTCGGCGGCGTAGCCGCGCATCGAGGTCCAGAAGGCGTTGCGCGCCTTGGCGTCCAGGGCCGCGGTCGGCTCGTCGAGGATGATCAGCTCCGGGTCGCCGACGAGCGCGAGGGCGAACCGGACGAGCTGGAGCCGGCCGCTGGAGAGCCGGTCGGCGCGCTGGTCGGCGTACTCGGTCAGACCCGCCAGCCGCAGTGCCCGGGCCACGGGGAGGGGGCGGGGGTAGGTGTGGGCCACGAAGGTGACCAGTTCCCGGACGGTGGTACGGGGGATGGGCCGGCTGTCCTGGAGCAGGGCGCCCACCCGGCCCGCCGCGACCACCTGGGCGGGCGGGAGTCCGAAGAGGCGCACCTCACCGGAGTCCGGCGGGTGCAGACCGAGCATCAGACCGATGGCGGTGGACTTCCCGGCGCCGTGACGGCCGAGGAGGGCGACGGTCTCCCCCCGCCGGACGGTGAGGTCGACACCGTCCACGGCGGGTACGCGGCCGAAGGACTTGGCCACCCCCGTGAGGCTCACGGCGAGCTCTGTCTCTGGCGTCTGGGTCATGGGAACGACGGTAGTCCGGGCGGGGCCCGCGCGGGAGAGGCGCATGTACGGACTCGGCAGTGACAAATGTACCGGCGGACGGCGGTGGCTGACGTGGCGTCAGCACTCTTCACAAGTGGTGGGGGCTGCGTTATACATAGGGCCAGCCGGGCCTAGAACGCGTTCTAGAACGGGCGCGGGGCCGGTCCCGTACGACCTCGGTGCGGCCGACGGTGCGGACGGCCGTGCCGAGGTCTCCCGGTCGGGCCCCGCGGGGCCCGGGGCGACCGCGCCCCCCCCGGCCCTGTCCGGGGGCCGTGCGGGGGCTCGTCCCCATGAGCCTCAGGAGCCCCCGTGGCATCCCGCGCCCGGGGCCCTCGTACCCCGCGGACCGACCCCGCGGACCGACCCCGCGGGGCGGAGCAGCAGACGGAGACGGAGAGGGAGAACAGCACCCAGATGCCCATCGACCCCGCCAGGGCCCTCGCCGCGGCCCCCCGCAGCGCCGACATCGGCTGGAACCACAAGGACGTCCAGCTCTACCACCTCGGCCTCGGCGCCGGAATCCCCGCCACCGACCCCGCCGAACTGCGCTACACCCTGGAGTCCGGGCTCCAGGTGCTGCCGAGCTTCGCCACCGTCGCGGGCGCGGGCCGGGGCATCGCGGGCGGGCTCACCGCGCCCGGTGTCGACATCGATCTCGCGTCCGTGCTCCACGGCGGCCAGACCATCCGTTCGCACCGCCCCATCCCGGCGTGCGGCACCGCCGTCTCCACCTCCCGGATCGCCGCCGTCCACGACAAGGGCAAGGCCGCGATCCTGGTGCTGCGCACGGAGGCGGCCGACGCCCGGGGCCCGCTGTGGACCAGCGACTCCCGGATCTACGTCAGAGGGGAGGGCGGCTTCGGCGGCGACCGGGGCCCGGCCGGCCGCCCCGACCCTCCCACCGGACAGCCCGACAGAACGGTGGAGCGCCCCGTCCGCGAGGACCAGGCGCTGCTCTACCGGCTCTCCGGCGACCTCAACCCGCTCCACGCCGATCCCGCGTTCGCCGCGCTCGCCGGCTTCGACCGGCCGATCCTGCACGGGCTCTGCACCTACGGCATGACCCTCAAGGCGGTCGTGGACACCGTCCTCGGCGGCGGGACCGCCCGGGTCCGCTCGTACACCGCCCGCTTCGCCGGGGTGGTCTACCCCGGAGAGACCCTGCGCATCAGGATGTGGGAGGGGCCGGGCCTGGTCCGGGTGGCGGTCACCGCCGCCGAGCGCGAGGACGCGCCGGTCCTCGCCGACACCACTGTCGAGCACAGCTGAGACCCACCGATCCCCTCGACACCCCTCGATACCACTCGACACCCCTCGATCCACCGAGACCCACCCGGCCCGGGAACCCAGGACGCAGCGAACGAGAGGAGCCGCGCCGTGCGCGCAGCCGTACTGCACGAGACAGGGCAGACCGAGCTCGAAGTGCTGGACGATGTCGAGGCCGTGGGCTTCGGCCCGGGGAAGGTCAGGGTCCGGATCAGGGCCACCGGCCTGTGCCACTCCGATGTCTCCGCGATGACCGGGGTGCTGCCGCAGCCGGTGCCGTTCATCCCGGGCCACGAGGGCGCGGGCGAGGTCGTCGAGACCGGCGAGGGCGTCACCGGGGTGCGGCCCGGCGACCGGGTCCTCGTCTGCTGGCTGCCCGCCTGCGGAACCTGCCCCTCCTGCAAGCGCGGACAGAGCCATCTCTGTCTCTCCGGCTTCATGAACGCCGGCACCCCCAACTTCCGCCGCGCCGGCGGCGAGGTCTTCGGCTTCGCGGGCGTCGGCACCTTCACCGAGGAGGTCGTGGTCGACGCGGCCTGCGCCGTCCCGATCCCCGACGACCTGCCCTACGACATCGCGGCGCTCATCGGCTGCGGGGTCACCACCGGCCTCGGCGCGGCGCTGAACACCGCGAAGGTGGAGGCCGGTTCCTCGGTCGCGGTCATCGGCTGCGGCGGCGTCGGCATCTCCGCGATCCAGGGCGCCCGGCTCAAGGGCGCGGCCCGGATCGTCGCCGTCGACCCCGTCGCCTCCCGCCGCGAGGCCGCCCTCCGCTTCGGCGCCTCCGAGGCGGTGGCGCCCGACGGGCTCGGCGACGCGCGGCAGCGGATCACCGCGGGGGAGGGTTTCGACTACGTCTTCGAGGTGGTCGGGAAGTCCGCGACCGCGCGGACGGCGTACGAGGCGACCCGGCGCGGCGGCACCCTCTGCGTCGTCGGCGCCGGCTCCATGGACGACCTCCTCCAGCTCAACATGTTCGAGCTGTTCTTCGACGAGAAGCGGATTCTGCCCTCGATGTACGGGGGAGGGGACGCCGTCGCCTCGTACGAGCGGGCCATCGCCCTCTGGCGCGCGGGCCGGATCGACCTCGCGGGGCTCATCACCCACCGGGTGCCGCTCGCGGGGATCAATGACGCGCTGGAGCAGATGCGGACGGGCGAGGCCCTCCGCACCTGCGTCGAGATCTGAGGTGACCGGGATGAATCCGCTCCACCATCCGCTCGACGGGCTGACCGCCGTCGTCACCGGGGCCGGCCGGGGGCTCGGCCGCGCGGAGGCGCTCGAACTGGCCGGGCTGGGCGCGTCGGTGGTCGTCAACGACCACGGGCGCCCGGGCCGGGACGGCTCCGGCGATGCGTCGGCGGCCCCGGCGGAGGAGGTCGCGGCGGAGATCCGCGCCGCCGGGGGGTCGGCCGTGGCCCACCACGGGGACATCGCCGACCACGACCGGGCGCGCGAGCTGGTGGCGCTCGCCGTCACCAGCTACGGGAAGCTGGACATCCTGGTCAACAACGCGGGGATTCTCCGGGACCGGATGATCTTCTCGATGAGCGAGGAGGAGTGGGACTCGGTGGTACGGGTCCACCTCAAGGGCCACTTCAACACCACCCGCTTCGCCGCCGCGCACTGGCGGGCCCGCTCCAAGGCGGCGGGGGCGCCGGTGTACGGGCGGATCGTGAACACCTCGTCGGAGGCGTTCCTCGCGGGGTCGGCGGGGCAGCCGAACTACGCGGCGGCGAAGGGGGGGATCGTCGGTCTGACGACCTCCACGGCGGCGGCGCTCGCGAAGTACGGCGTCACGGTCAACGCGATCTGCCCGCGCGCCCGCACCCGGATGACGGAGGACGTCTTCGCCGGTGTCGCGGAACCGGAGCCCGGATCACTCGACCGGCTCGCCCCGGAGCATGTCTCCCCCCTGGTCGGATATCTGGCCGGTCCGGCGGCGGGGGTGGTGAGCGGGCAGGTGCTGGTGGTGCATGGGGGGGTGGTGGCGGTGATGGAGAGGCCGAGGGTGGGGGCGAGGTTCGACACGGCGAAGGAGGCCTTCACCTACGACGAGCTCCACACCCTCCTGACCCCTCACTTCACCACCCGCCCCCCTTCGGAATCCTTCGCTTCCCCGGAAATCCTCACCCTGCACCATCCCTTGTGACCCAGTGAATCCAGCCTCGCCGATGGATCGAGCAGCCCCGGTTCCGTCGGGGACCCGAGGCACGAATCCCAGCCTCGCCGGCGTTTGAGGCGCGGGGGTTCGGGGGCCTGGCCCCCGACCCGGGCCCGCGGCACGCGGGGTCCTGTGGCGCGGGGGCCGTCCCTCGGGCTTCCCCGGAGCTGCCCCCGGGCGGGCCGGGATCGCTCGGGCTGCCCGTGGCCCGGGGAGGTCGGGGTCAGGAGGGGGAAGGGGCCGGGGAAGGGCGGCGGTGCTTGCCGTGGGGCTCGGACCCGGGCTCCTCCACGGCAGCGGCCACCCCCCGGTGCCTCCCCGCCCTCTCCCTCTCCCCCCGCTCCCGCGACCCCTCCTCCTCCGGAACAACTCCTCCATCGGACATGCGAAAACTCCCCCCCCTGCGCGATCGCCGAACAACTTTTCAGGCCGCAGAGTTTATCCAAACCCCACCCGCCCCCTCAGCGGCGCCTGCTGCAACGGCACCGGCCTGCACACCACCGCCCCCGCGTCCCTCGCCTCCCCGAACACCCCCTCCGTGTCCAGCCGCGCCACCCCGCACCACCGCTCCCCCCGGACACACGGCAGCCGCAGCACCCCTTCCCCGCTCCACAGCCCCGTCCCCACCAGCCACCCCGCCGGCGGCGCCAGTTGACGCACCCGGCGGTCCGAGGGCCGCCACACCCCCAGCCGGCTCCCCTCCACCCCCTCGATCCGCAGCGCCACCCCGCATCTCTCCGGCTCCAGCGCCTGCCCCGGCTGCACCGCGAACGGCGTCACCGCGCGGTCCGGCAGCAGCAGGCACTCCGGGAAGCGCACCGGACGGCTGCTCCCCAGCACCCCCCACCCCAGCCGCTCCCGCCCCGGCGCGTTCGAGCGGATCAGCAGCAGTCCGCTGTCCGGGTCCGCGAGGATCAGCCGGTCGTCGCTCCCCTCGGCGATGGCCAGCAGCACGGACACCTCCCCGCCGCGCTCCAGATCCACCGCGACCGCCTTCACCGGCCCCCCGCCGAGGCTCCGGTCGAGCGCCAGCATCCGGCCCGTACGGTCCAGCCACACCCCTCCCGAGCAGCGCCCGGGCACCTCCGCGACATGCTCGGGGCCGAAGTCTCCCCCGGCCACCAGCCAGATCGCCGACGACCGCTCCCCGGGGGCGAGGGCGTACACCCGCCGCCCGTCCGGCGCCGGCGGCAGCAGCTCCAGACAGTCCGACTCGACCCCGCCGAGCGGGAGTTCCCCGGTGCCCGCGCCCGCCGGATACACCAGTGAGAACAGCTGCCGCCCGGCCACCCGCCGCCGGACCAGCACCCGCCCGTCGCTCAGCGGCACCACCTCCGTGCCGGGCTCCTCCGGCTGCGCGAGCGGCAGCGGTACGGCGTAGGGCTCGGGGCCGTCCAGCGTCCAGCGCTCGGCGAACAGGGCGTCCCCCTCTCCCGCGAGCCGTGCGGCGTACGAGCCGTCCACGGTGATGGCACACACTGTCATCGCTTCGTCACCTCCGGTCACGAAGCTAGATTTCGCACTCCCTGCCGAACAACGCGAGACCGACGGGTTCACACATAAGGGTGGCCACCCGGGGATTCGGCTGAGGGGGAGGGAAGGCCTGTGCTGCGCGAGGGCCGCGGCACGGGCGATCCGGAGTCGGACGGGACGGGCGGCGCCCGGAGTGGCCCCCGGGCCGGTGGTGACCCGGGGGCGGAAGGCGGCCGGGCTCCCCAGGACCGGCGGCCCCGTGGCGCGGGTAACCTGTTTGCGTGCCCCGTCTGTCTGAAGTCATCGCCGCCCTCGACACCCTCTGGCCCCCCGCATGGGCCGAGCAGTGGGACGCCGTCGGCACCGTCTGCGGCGACCCGGACGCCGAGGTCGGCACCGTCCTCCTCGCCGTCGACCCGGTCCAGGACATCGCCGACGAGGCACTCCGCCTCGGCGCCCAACTGATCATCACGCACCACCCCCTCTACCTCCGGGGCACCACCACCGTCGCGGCCGGCCACTTCAAGGGCCGTGTCGTGCACACCCTGATCAAGCACGACATCGCACTCCACGTCGCGCACACCAACGCCGACACCGCCGACCCCGGGGTCTCCGACGCCCTCGCGGGCGCCCTCGGCCTCCGGGTCGTACGCCCTCTGGTCCCCGCTCCGGACGACCCCTCCGGCCGCCGCGGTCTCGGCCGGATCTGTGAGCTGGACCACCCCGAGACCCTCGCCGCCTTCGCCGAGCGCGCCGCGAAGCACCTCCCCGCCACCGCGCAGGGCGTCCGCGTCGCCGGCGACCCGGACGCCCTCGTCCGTACCGTCGCCGTGAGCGGCGGCTCCGGTGACAGCCTCTTCGACGCCGTACGGGCCGCGGGCGTGGACGCCTTCCTCACCGCCGATCTGCGCCACCACCCCGTGTCCGAAGCCACCCAGCACTCCCCGCTCGGGCTGGTCGACGCCGCGCACTGGGCCACCGAGTGGCCCTGGTGCGAGCTGGCCGCCGCCCAGCTCGACGACATCTCCGACCGGCAGGGCTGGAACCTGCGGGTCCATGTCTCGCGCACGGTCACCGATCCCTGGTCATCCCGATTCTCTTCTCCTGGAGCCCCCAACTGAACGCCGCGCCCGCCGACCAGATCCGACTTCTCGAAGTCCAGGCCCTCGACGTACGCCTGTCGCAGCTCGCCCACAAGCGCAAGTCGCTCCCCGAGCACGCCGAGATCGAAGCGCTCACCAAGGACCTCACCCAGCTGCGCGACCTCCTGGTCGCCGCCCAGACCGAGGAGAGCGACACCGCCCGCGAGCAGACCAAGGCGGAGCAGGACGTCGACCAGGTCCGTCAGCGCGCCGTGCGCGACCAGCAGCGCCTGGACTCCGGCGCCGTCGGCTCCCCGAAGGACCTGGAGAACCTCCAGCGCGAGATCGTCTCCCTCGCCAAGCGCCAGGGCGACCTGGAGGACATCGTCCTCGATGTGATGGAGCGCCGTGAGTCCGTGCAGGAGCGCGTCACCGAGCTGACCGAGCGCGTCTCGGCCGTGCAGGCCAAGGTCGACGACGCCACGGCCCGCCGCGACGAGGCCCAGGGCGCGCTGGACGCCGACGCCGCCTCGGTCGCCAAGGACCGCGAGGCCGTCTCCGCCGTCGTCCCCGCCGACCTCCTCAAGCTGTACGAGAAGCTCCGCGTCCAGCAGGGCGGGGTGGGCGCCGCCCGTCTCTACCAGCGCCGCTGCGAGGGCTGCCGCCTCGAACTGAACATCACCGAGGTCAACGAGGTCCGCGCCGCGGCCCCCGACACCGTGCTGCGCTGCGAGAACTGCCACCGCATCCTGATCCGCACCTCGGAGTCCGGTCTCTGATGCCGCCGAGGTCCCAGCCGAGGTTCATCGTCGAGGCGGACGGCGGCTCCCGGGGCAACCCGGGCCCCGCGGGGTACGGCGCCGCGGTGATCGAGGCCGCGACCGGTGAGACGGTCGCCGAGGCGGCCGAGTACATCGGTGTCGCGACCAACAACGTCGCCGAGTACAAGGGCCTGGTGGCCGGTCTCAAGGCCGCCCGCGCGCTCGACCCGGACGCGACGGTGCACGTCCGGATGGACTCCAAGCTCGTCGTCGAGCAGATGTCGGGCCGCTGGAAGATCAAGCACCCGGACATGAAGCCGCTGGCGGCGGAGGCGGCGCGGATCTTCCCGGCGTCCTCCGTCACCTACGAGTGGATTCCGCGCGAGAAGAACAAGCACGCGGACCGGCTCGCCAACGAGGCGATGGACGCGGGCAAGCGCGGCAAGCAGTGGGAGCCCTCGCGCTCCATGGCGCAGCTCTCCGCGCGGGACGAGGAGGCGGCCCGGGTCGTCGGCGACGCGGCGGCCGGCGCGGCGAAGGCCCGCGCGGCACTGAGCACCACCGCCGCCGCCGTGGCCACCGCCGCCGCCCCGGCCGCCGGCGCCGTGGCCACCACCGCCGTGGCCGACGGCTCCCCCGAGGTGACCGCCGCCGCCCCTCCCGTAGGCTGGGCGGCCCCCGCCGACCTCGGCGCCCCCGCCACCTTCGTCCTGCTGCGGCACGGCGAGACCGCCCTCACCCCCGAGAAGCGCTTCTCGGGCAGCGGCGGCGGCGATCCCTCCCTCTCCCCGGCCGGCCGGCGCCAGGCCGAGGCCGTGGCGTCCGCGCTCGCCGCGCGCGGCACGGTCCAGGCGATCGTCAGCTCCCCCTTGAGGCGCTGCCGGGAGACCGCCGAGGCGGTCGCCACCCGGCTGAATCTCGATGTCGAGGTCGACGAGGGGCTGCGCGAGACGGACTTCGGGGCCTGGGAGGGTCTGACGTTCGCCGAGGTCCAGGAGCGGTACGCGGACGATCTGGCCGCCTGGCTCGCCTCGCCGAAGGCCCGGCCGACGGGCGGCGGCGAGAGCTTCGCCACCGTCTCCCGCCGGGTCGCGGCGGCCCGGGACCGGCTCACGGACCGTTTCGCGGGGCGCACCGCCCTGCTGGTCACCCATGTCACGCCGATCAAGACCCTGGTCAGGCTCGCCCTCGGCGCGCCGCCGGACTCCCTCTTCCGGATGGAGCTGTCGGCGGCCTCGGTCTCGGCGGTGGCGTACTACGCCGACGGCAACGCGTCCGTCCGGCTGCTCAACGACACCTCGCATCTGCGCGGTTGACCGCGACGGCCCGCGCCCGGCCCCGGCCGGGTACGGGCCGCCGTCTCGGCGACCGCCGCCGGGGTACGCGCGTCAGGCGCGCAGTCCGGCGGCCTCGGCGGCCAGTGCCCGGACCCGGCCCCAGTCCTTCGCGGCGAGCGCGTCGGCCGGGAGCATCCAGGTGCCGCCGACACAGCCGACGTTCGGCAGGGCGAGATAGGCGGGGGCGGAGGCGAGCGAGATCCCGCCGGTCGGGCAGAAACGGGCCTGCGGGAGCGGGCCCGAGAGGGACTTCAGATACGGGGTGCCGCCGGCCGCCTCCGCCGGGAAGAACTTCAGCTCGCTCACCCCGCGTTCCAGCAGCGCCACCACTTCCGACGTGGTGGAGACGCCGGGCAGAAACGCCTGGCCCGAGCCCTTCATGGCGTCCAGCAGCCGGTCGGTCCACCCGGGGCTCACCAGGAAGCGGGCCCCCGCGTCCACGGCCGTGTCGACCTGGGCGGGGGTCAGGACGGTGCCGGCGCCGACGACGGCCTCGGGCACATCGGCGGCGATGGCGCGGATGGCCTCCAGCGCGGCGGGGGTCCGCAGGGTCACCTCGATCGCGGGGAGCCCGCCGGCGACGAGGGCCCGTGCGAGGGGGACGGCGTCCTCGGCGTCCTCGATGACGACGACGGGGACGACGGGCGCGAGATCCAGCACGGAGGTCATGGGCTCATCCTGCCGTGCCCCCGCACTGGGCGCAACGCTCGTTGCACCCTCCGCAATGAGGTGGGGTCAGTGGATCTGCGTCACCACGACGTCGAGCGCCCAGGGGCGCCCGGCGCGGGCCGGGGGAGCGGCCTCCACGGTGTACTTCAGCTCCCGCAGCGCCTCCACCAGCTCGCCCGGGGTCTCCGGCTCGGCGCCCGAGAGCAGCAGGTCGCGGACGATCCGCCCCTTGGTCGCCTTGTTGAAGTGGCTCACGACGGAGCGCTTCTCGACACCGTCGACGAGCTGCGAGTGCAGCACCCGGACGGTCGCGGTGCGCCCGGCCGGCTCGCCCTTCGGCTTCCACGCGGCGGTGTAGGCGGAGGACCGGAGATCGAGGATCAGGCCGTCACCGGCCGCCTCGGGCAGGACGGACTCCATGGGCCCGCGCCAGTGCGTGCCGAGCGCGCCGGCGCGCGGGAGCCTGACGCCCATGGAGCAGCGGTACGAGGGGATGCGGTCGCCGACGCGGACGGCTCCCCAGAGGCCGGAGAAGACCAGGAGGGAGGAGTGGGCGCGGCGGCGGGCGGGCGGGGGGAGGGTGGGGAGGTCGAGGGCGTCGTACAGTACGCCGGTGTAGATCTCCCCGGCCGGCCGGGTGCCCGCGGTGTGGAGCAGCGCGTTCTTCGCGATCTCCCCGCGCAGCCCGTCGCTCAGCCCGAGCACCTGCTGAGCCTTCGCCTCGTCGCCGGAGCACAGCTCGACCAGCTCGTCGAGCACGGCGGCCCGGGCGTCGCCGAGGCCGCTCAGCGAGAGCCCCTCCAGCTTGAGAGGCGCTCCGCGCCCGGATGCGGCCTTGCCTTCGGACGGCGGCAACAGTACGAGCACGAACCCTCTCCTCACCCACAAAGCTTCCCCCCACTTTACGTTCCCCCCACCCCCCCACCCGTCCGTCCGGCGTTTGAGGACGGACCCTGTGCGACAGGTCCCCGCATGCTGCGGGCCTCGGTCGGGGGCCTGCCCCCGAACCCCCGCTCCTCAATCGCCGGAGGGGCTGGGGTGGTGCGGCTCAGTCGCTGGAGGGGCTGGGGTGTGTGCCTCGGCTCGCAGACGAGGCTGGGGTGGTGCGGCTCAGTCGCCGGAGGGGCTGGATTCCGTGCCTCGGCTCGCAGACGAGGCTGGGGTGGCGAGGCTCAGTCGCCGCAGAGGCTGGGGTGTGTGCCTCGGCTCGCCGGAGGGGCTGGGAGCCCGTCCGCTGGGGTGTGTGCCTCGGCCCGCCGGAGGGGCTGGGAGCCCGTCCGCTGGGGTGTGTGCCTCGGCCCGCCGGAGGAGCTGGGAGCCCGGCGTTTGAGGACGGACCCCGGTCCCCAGGCAACCCGAGCAGTCCCAGCCCGTCCGGGGGCACCTGCCGGAGGCAGCTCTGGGGGAGTTCGATGACGGACCCCGGACCACGGGACCCTGCCCCCTGCGGCCCTCTCCGGCCCCCCGCGCCCAGGTGCCGACCCCCTCCCCCCGCCCTACGCTCAAAACATGCCCCGCCGCCCGATCCGCATCACCGCCTCCCCCCTCAGCACCGCCCTCCACACCCTCCGCACCACCCTCGGCGCGCCGGCCGGCTTCCCACCCCCGGTCCTCGCCGAGGCGGCCACCGCGGCCACCGCCGCCACCGCGGCGCCCCCCACCCCCCGCACCGACGCCACCCACCTCCCCCTCCTCACCATCGACCCACCCCACTCCCTCGACCTCGACCAGGCCATGCACCTCGCCCGCCACGGCACCGGCTACCGCGTCCACTACGCCATCGCCGATGTCGCCGCCTTCGTCACCCCGGGCGGCGCCCTGGACACCGAGGCCCACCGACGGGTCCAGACGCTCTACTTCCCCGACGGCACCATCCCGCTGCACCCTCCCGTTCTCTCCGAGGCCGCCGCGAGCCTGCTCCCCGGGCGCACCGTCCCCGCCCTCCTCTGGCGGATCGACCTCGACGCCGAGGGCCGCACCCTCACCGCCGAGGTGCGGCGGGCCCTGGTCCGCAGCCGGGAGCGGCTCGACTACGAAACCGCCCAGCGCAGGATCGACGCCCGCACCGCCGAGGAACCCCTCGCCCTCCTCCGCGCCATCGGCCTCCTCCGGGAGGAGCGCGAGCGCGAGCGCGGCGGAATCTCGCTCCAGGTCCCCGAGCAGGAGATCACCGAACGCGACGGCGCCTACCACCTCGCCTACCGCGCCCCCCACCCCACCGAGGCATGGAACGCCCAGATCTCCCTCCTCACCGGCATGGCCGCCGCCGAGATCATGACGGCCGCCGGCACCGGCGTGCTCCGTACCCTCCCCACCGCCCCCGACGGCGCCGTCGCCCGGCTGCGCCGCTCGGCGAAGGCCCTGCGCATCGACTGGCCGCACCATGTCTCGTACGCCGACGTGGTCCGCTCCCTCGACCCGCGCGACCCCCGCCACGCGGCCTTCCTCCAGGAGTGCACCACCCTCCTGCGCGGCGCGGGCTACACCGTCTTCACCGGCGGCAGGCTCCCCTCCCCGGCGGTCCACGCCGCCGTCGCCGCCCCGTACACCCACTGCACCGCACCCCTGCGGCGACTGGTCGACCGCTATACGGGAGAGCTGTGCCTCGCGGCCTGCGCGGGGCGGGGCGTGCCGGAGTGGGTGCTCGAAGCGCTCGACTCCCTCCCCGGGGAGATGGCGGAGGGCTCCCGGCGCGCGAACACGGTCGAGCGGGAGTGCGTGGACCTCGTGGAGGCGGCGCTCCTCGCCGGCCGGGTCGGGGAGATCTTCGACGCCCGCGTCGTCGAGGTGAAGGAGCACGACCCGGGCGTGGGCACGGTCCATCTGGAGGACCCGGCGGTCGTGGGCCGGGTCGAGGGCCCGCCGCCGCTGCCGCTCGGGGAGCGCCTCCGGGTGCGGCTCACCCGCGCGGAGCCCGGGGTGGCGAAGGTCCTCTTCGCACCCGCCGGGTAGCATGGTCGACACGGCAGACGAGCCGGGCGGACGGCCGCGTGAAGATCCACCCGATCTTCCCGAGGAACGTCCGGGCTCCACAGAGCAGGGTGGTGGGTAACGCCCACCCGGGGTGACCCGCGGGACAGTGCCACAGAAAACAGACCGCCTGGGGCTTCGGCCCCCGGTAAGGGTGAAACGGTGGTGTAAGAGACCACCAGCGCCTGAGGTGACTCAGGCGGCTAGGTAAACCCCACCCGGAGCAAGGTCAAGAGGGGCCACCCCAACCGGTGGCCCTGCGCGGACGTTCGAGGGCTGCTCGCCCGAGTCCGCGGGTAGACCGCACGAGGCCGGTGGCAACACCGGTCCTAGATGGATGGCCGTCGCCTCGACGACCGCGAGGTCCCGAGGCACAGAACCCGGCGTACAGCCCGGCTCGTCTGCCGACAGTCGTCGAAAGGCCTCCGGAACGGCCCACGGCCGTTCCGGAGGCCTTTCGTGTCGCACACGGCGATCCCCGGGTGATGAAGGCATCGGAAATCCGGTGATATCCCCGCCCGGGCGCCCTCAGGGGCGGCTCATTCCGGTACCTGATTTCACACTATGTGCAAGCATTTTGCGTGACTTTCCTCTGAGGAACCCTCCTGCTCCTCGGCCGATAAGGAATACGGCTCGGTGCCGCCCGGGACATTTATGTGTGTGGCGGGTGAACCGGATGGGCATCCATGGCCTGTCGAGGCCCTGGATACGCGAGGCAGCGGCCTCATCGGTATTCGAGAAGGGGAAAACACAGTGAACTGGATGAAGAGGTCTGCTGCCGTTCTTTCGGTGCTTGCCGTCGCTGGAGCGGGAATGCTCGTCACGGCTCCGTCCGCTGCGGCGGCGGGGGATTGTGCGCCGAATCGGCTCTGCGTGTGGGACGGTGTCAACTTCAGCGGCACAAAAATAACGAGTGCGAGTACCAATGCCTGTTTCCGTCCCATCAGCACTCCGGGATTCAGTGAGGTCAGATCCTATTCCAATGGTCTTTCGGTTGACGCCAAGATCTATGAGTGGAACGGCCTGATGGACAACTGGATCATCAAGGGCCTGCCGTCCGGCGGCTTCAGCAGCGACATCGTGGTGCCGCGCGGGGGAGGGAACCTCGACCGGGTGTGCATGGGCAGCGCGACGCCCTGACCTCCGGCCGCGCTCCCGGGAGGCGGGGGCGTCCCGGCAGGGGCCATCCGTTCGGAACAGTGCGAACACATCGGCATCGACCACCGACCCACCGACCACCGACCATCGACAACGACAGCACTCGCTCGGAGAGGGAGAACATGAAGGTGAAGAGGGAATCCGCCGCGGTCTTCTCGGCGCTCGCCATCGCCGGAGCCGGCTTACTGGCCACGGCGGCTCCCGCCGTGGCCGCCCCGGCCACGACGGCCTCGGTGACAGCCACCGCCCAGAACTGTGCTTCGTCCAGGCTCTGTCTGTACACCGGTGTCAATTTCACCGGTAGCGTCCAGGTCATTGCCGGAACGAACTTCTGTGCCGCCCCGGCCGCTTCCGGCTCGACCCGGTCGATAGTGAACAATCTTTCGGTGCCGGTGAGGATTCACTCCCTCGGTGCCCCGGTCCGCACCCTGCCGCCCGGTGCTTCCGACAATGACATCACCATAGGAGCGGGCGGACGCATGTGCGCGGGGAGCGCGACTCCCTGACCCGAGCGCCCTCCGGTGTGAGGGGAAACGACTCTCGCGTGCCGCGCCCCCTCCATGTCGGGGGGCGCGGCACGCGCGTGACATCAGCCCCCGGGGCCGGTGAGGGATGTACGCGCCCGTCCCACCCGGTCGGCGTCGCGGCCGACGCGGCGCACCGTGACCTCCGCCGGCGGACCGCCCTCGCCGCGGCCGCCGAGCGGCCGGCGGCCGGAGCTGTGCCCCGCAGGCGCCCGCGCCCCGGTGGCGGCGGGCCCGCACTCCCCCATTCGGGAATGATCGGCACCCACCCCCGAGGTCCGCCATTTGGGCGAAATTGACTGAATTTCACTCCATCCGACGGCCACTTGGCGTAGTTGTTGTTAAATGTCCAAGTGCAGTGATCGGGGTGATCATGTTTGATGATATGGTCGAGGGCGAGTTTGTCACTTGGGAAGAGATCGGCCGGCGCCCCATGAGCGCGCCGGCGGAGCCGGGCTTCCGGATCGAATCGACGGCTGTCAAGTTTTCAGCGTCCCCCGTTGAAGTAAATTCTTGCAGGTCGAGCAGGACCGTCGCACGAATAGGCCGAAATCATTTCCCGGGTCATTTCAGAAGAGTGCGGCACGACACTGCGAGGGACATATGATGCGAGACGCTCTGAGGGCCGCACTCGAAGCGGTGTACGCCAAGAGGCTCATGGCGAAGGTCCAGAAGGGCCAAGTCCCCCGGCATATCGGTGTCATGGTCGACGGCAACCGCCGCTGGGCGAAGTCGATCGGGCTCGACAACCCGAGCGACGGTCACCGGGTGGGCGGCGCGAAGATTCCCACGCTGCTGAAGTGGTGTGATGCCGTCGGAATCGAGAGCGTCACCCTCTTCCTCCTCTCGGACGACAACCTCAACCGCCCCGAGGACGAGGTCTCCGCCCTGGTCACCATCATCGACGACACGGTCACCGCGCTGGCCGCCGACGGTCACCCCTGGCCGATCAAGGCCATCGGCGCACTCGATCTCCTCCCCGCCGATCTGGCCGCCCGGCTGAAGGAGAATTCCGCCCGCACCGCCGACCGCACGGGCGGTGTCCAGGTGAATGTGGCCGTGGGATACGGCGGTCAGCGGGAAGTCGCCGATGCGGTCAAATCCGCCATCGAGGAGTATCTCGATTCCGGGCAGAGCCTTGACGATCTCGCGATGAATTTCGATGTGGATCTCATTTCCCGGCACATCTACACGGCCGGGCAGCCACCCGTCGATCTGATCATCCGCACCAGCGGGGAGCAGCGACTCTCCGGGTTCATGCTGTGGCAGTCCGTGTACGCGGAGATTCATTTCTGCGAGTGCTACTGGCCCGATTTCCGGCTCCTGGACTTCCTCCGCGCCATGCGCTCGTACTCGAACCGGGGCCGCCGCTTCGGCCGCTGAGGCGATGCCGGGCCGTGGCTGGGCAGTGGTCGGGCCGTGGCTGGGCCGTTCCGAGGGCCGGCGGGGGCTCCCGGGGCGGGACCCGCCCCTGTCCGTCGATTTCAGGCCATGGCGGGTATTCCCCCATGTGGCCCCTTCGGTCTATCGTGCTGAGCGGGGGTTCCGTCGCGCGGGCGGGTCACGGTGAGCCGTCCCGTCGAGACGAATGGAGGAGTCGCCTTGCGGACACCTGAGCCTCAGCCTCACAACAGCGACAGCGACAGCGGTAGCGGCAGCACGCCCACCGCCGGACCGCCCACCACCCCCGCGCTCTCCTGGGACATCCCCCTCACCCCCGGCGACCCCGACCCCGGCCACCCCGCCGCCACCCCCCTCAGCACCCCTCTCCTCCGCCGCGTCGCCGGTTTCCACGCCGCCCGGCTCGCCTCCGCCCGCTTCCTGTGGTGCGAAGACGGCCACTGGGCCTGGTGCACCCTCGAAACGCGCGCCGGACCCGGTCCCGGTCCCGCACCCGGTCCCGGCCCCGCCGTCACCCTCACCCTGCGCCCGCTCCCCGGCCCGCCCTCCGGCCTCACCGCCCGCGAGATCGACATCATCTCGCTCGTCGCGATGGGCCTCTCGAACCGTGAGATATCCAGCCGCCTCGGCACCAGCATCCGCACCGTCACCACCCAGGTCGAACGCCTGCTCAGAAAGCTGGACCAGGACTCCCGGGCCGGTCTGAGCGCCCTCGCCGTCGACCGCGACCTGATCCGGCTGCCCGTCCCCGGCGGGGTCGACCACCACCCCGGCATCCGGGTCCTCGACATCGAGCGCCACGCCCAGGGAGCCGAGCCCCCGACGGCCGCCCCCACCCCCCGCCGGGTCCGGGCCGCCGGCCGGGACACCGTCCGGATCGGCACCATCGCCGTCGCCGGGGCCTTCGCCGCCGACGGCCGGGAGACCGCCCAGGGCGCCGCCCTCGCCGTCCGTGACATCAACGCCCTGCTCCACGACGACGGCCGCTCGGTCGAGCATGTCGTCGTCGGCATCGACCCGCTGGACGAGACATCCGTACGGGAGGGTCTGGCCGCGCTCGTCGACGCCGATGTCGACGCTGTCACCAGCAGCTACGCCAGCGCGCTGAGCCCCGGAGTCTTCGACTTCGCCGCCGACTTCGGCCGGACCTTCCTCCACACCAACACCTGGACCCGCAGCGTCGACGCCGTCCGCGAGGACCCGCGCCGGCTGGGCCATGTCTTCCAGACCTGTCCCACCGAGACCGCCTACCAGTCCGCGCTGCTCGCCTTCCTCAAGGGCTCACGGGCCTCCGACGACCACACCCCCCGCCTGGCCGTGATCGAACTCGACGGCTACGGCTGCGCGGTCACCGATGACACCTTCGAGGCCCGGACCAGGGAGATCGGCTGGACGGTCGCCTCCACCCACCGCGTGGGCCTGACCGTCGACGCCGTGGACGAGCTGATCGCCGGGGTCCTCGCGGACCGCCCGGACATCGTCGTGGTCTCCCACCTCTCCGTGGAGACCGCCGCCGCCCTCCAGAACGCGATCACCGCCCACAGCCCGCACCAGTTGACCTACCACATCTACACCCCGTCGGTCCCGGGCTTCGCGCGCGGGATCGAGCACTCCGGCGCCCGCGTCGTCTGGTCCACCGTCACCGGCCGTCCCGACGACCCGCTCGGCCGCCGCTTCTCGGAGGCGTACGCCCGCACCTTCGGCACCGCCCCGGGCCGCAGCCAGGCCAGCGCCGCCTACGACCAGATACGGATGCTGCACGCGGCGTTCGCCGTCACCGGCTCGCACCGGCCGCAGGCGGTCGGCGCCTATCTGCGGGACTCCGCCTACCGGGGGGTCAACGGCACCTACCTCTTCGCCGAACCCGGCCAGGCGGTCTGCGGATTCCCGTACGACACGGTCGACCGCAGCCTCTCCCAGCCCACCCTCACCTACCGCCTCTCGGGCGCGGACCAGCAGATCCTGACCGTGGCGTAGCAGCCGCGCCCCACCCTCACGCTCCGGGGAGCCCGGAGAAGAAGTCCCCGTAGTCATGGGTCACCCGGGGCTCCGCGCACGGGTGACCGAGCACCAGGTGCATCAGCCGCCGCTCCGGCTCGATGACCGCGCTCGCCACCGTCGACCCCTGCTCCAGCTCGTGTTCGCGCGGGTCGGGGTGGCAGCACACGGCGTCCGGATAGTTGACATGGTCGCTCAGCACCTCGTGCCACCCGGCGACCGACGGCTGCGGCATCAGCTCCGCCAGCTCCGTCGCCCGCCCCTGCCGGAAGAGGGTGTCCGGCATGACCCGGGGTCCGTGATCGGCGCCCGAGGAGGCGAAGTCGCCCTCCCCGGCGGTGAAGTGGTTGGCGTGGACGAGGAACTCGCCCGGCCCCACCGCCCTCCGGCTGAGGTCACCGGCACCGCCCGGCCGCGCCTCGATGTCGACGCCCCGCCCGCCGCCCACGATCAGATAGTTCGCCGACGACGAGCGCGTGACGGTACGCAGCACCTCCTCGGCCGCCCCGGGCGACTCGGCCGCGAGCAGCGCCCGCAGCAGCAGGTGGTACGGCATCCCCGGCGCACCCCGGTCCACCGAGGTGACCAGCGCGTTGGTCAGTACGGTCACCCCGGCCGCGTTCATCCCGAACTTGGCCAGCAGCCCGGCCTCCACCACCGACACCCACCGGGGCCCCCGGTCGGGCGCGGCCTCCAGCACCACCACCGTGCCGTGCGAGAAGGGAATCCAGTCCCAGTTCTGCCCCACGACCGGCTCGGGCCCGCGCAGATCGCAGAAGGCGGTGCACTCGCCGGGCGCACCCCGCCCGGAAGCGGAACCGGAACCGGAACCGGAACCAGCCCCGGCCCCGGAACCGGAACCAGCCCCGGCCCCGGAACCGGCCGCCTTCGCCGCCTCCGCCGCGATCCTGCGGGCCTTCCCGGAGAACAGGATCTCGGTCCGCAGATTCAGCGCGAGAATGTCCTCGAAGGCCACTCCGGCGCCCAGCGCGATGCCCTCCATCTCCTCCAGAAGCCCGGCGTCGAAGCGCGAGACCGCCGGGACGAAAGTCTCGGCCAGCTCCGTCGCCGCGTCCCACCGCAGCTCCGCGAACCTCTCGTACACACGGGCGTAGTTCTCCAGGGAGAGCCCGATCCGCTCCCGGGCCGCGACCCCGTACCGCCGCCCGCGCTCGCGCGGCCCACCGCTCACCCGTATGACCAGCGGTTCGGTCCTGCCGGTGCCACTCATGACGCGCTCTGCCCTCCGTCCACGGCGATCACGGTCCCGCTGACATAGGCGGACTGCTCGGAGGCGAGGAAGAGACAGACCTGCGCCACCTCGCCCGCCGTGCCCAGACGGCGCGCGGGAATGCGCGCGAGGACCTGCCCGAGGGCGTCCGGGGAGTGCGAGACGGTGGTCATCGGGGTGTCGATCACCCCGGGCGCGACCGCGTTGCAGCGGACGCCGTGCGGTCCCCACTCGACGGCCAGTTGACGGGCGAGCGACACCACCGCCCCCTTGCTGGCGCTGTACGCGGCGCTGGGTTCGCCCGCGTCGCCGCGCACCGCCGCGATCGACGACAGCAGGACGACGCTCCCCCCCTCCCCGCCGTCGATCATGCGCCGCCCGGCCGCCGCGGCGACCAGCAGCGAGCCCCGGCCGTTGAGGTTCAGCACCGCGTCCCAGTCGGCGGCGGTGGTGGCGGTGGCGGGCTTGAAGCGGTAGACCCCGGCGCAGTGCACCAGGGCGTCCGGCGCCCGGCCGTCCCACACCTCGTCGATCCGCTCGAAGGCGCCGCGCACGGAGTCCTCGTCCGTGATGTCGCACCGGAGCACCGGGAAGCCGCCAACGGGGTCCGAGCCGGAGCCGGAGCCGGAGCCGGAGCCGGAATCCGAGCCGGAGCCGGAATCGTGGCCGGAGTCCGGGGAGACCTCCGACGGGTGGAGGTCCAGCCCGATGACCGACCAGCCGAGACCGCTCGCGAGCGCCGCGGTGGCCCGCCCGATCCCGGAGCCGGCGCCGGTGACGACCAGCCGCCGCCGGGTGGTGTTGTTCATGAGGTGAGCACTCCTCCGTTGACGTTCAGGGTCTGGCCGGTGACATAGCCGGCCCCCGAGAGCAGATAGTGGACGGCGTCGGCGACATCGGCGCCCACGCCGTGCCGCCCGAGCGGCACCTCGGCGGCCACCTGGTCGCGTACCGCCTCGAAGGAGTACCCGCCGCGCCGGGCGCGGGCGTCCAGCTCCTCGCGGTGCATCTCGGTCATCACATAGCCGGGCGCGACCGCGTTGACCGTGCAGTGCGGGGCCAGCTCCAGCGAGAGCGTGCGCATCAGGGAGTGGACGGCGGCCTTGGAGGCGCTGTAGGCGCCCGCGCCGGGGGTGGGCCGCTGGGCGAAGAGCGAGCCGATGACCACGATCCGCCCGCCACCGGGGGCGCCGGCGAGAAGGGGCCGGACCGCCTGCACACAGTGCAGCACACCGAAGAAGTTGATCTCGAACACCCGGCGGATGGCGTCGTCGTCGGTGTCGAGCAGCGGAGTGTCGGGCCCGCCGACGGCGGCGTTCGCCACCAGGGCGTCGACACCGCCGAAGGCGCTCACCGCCGTCTCCGCCAGCCGCGCCGCGTCCCGGGGCACGGCCACATCGGCGACCAGCCCCACCGCGCGCCGCTCACCGTCGCCGTCGGGCCGCGCGGAGCCCTCGGGCCGCGCGGAGCCGTCGAGCCGCTCGGCTGTGGCGGTCACCCCGGGGTCCACATCGGAGAGGACGACATTCCACCCCTCGTCCAGCAGCCGCCGGGCGATGCTGTGCCCGATCCCGCGCGCCGCGCCGGTCACCACGGCGGTGCGCCGCTTCACGGCCGTGCCTCCGGGGAGACCGGGGTGCGTCCGGAGACCCGCGCCGCCTCCGCCACCTCGCGGCAGGTCGCGAACCAGACCTCCCCCGAGCCGCCTCCGTCCCCGCTGCCGCTGCCGCTGCCGCTGCCGCTGCCGCTTCTGTTCCCGTCCCGCACCCCGGTGAGGAACCGCTCCAGCATCAGCAGCCGCCCCGGCCGCCCGATGAGCTGCGGGTGCACGGTGAGCGTCACCAGCCCGCCCGTGTCGTGGATCGCCGAGGTCTCCTCGTTCCACAGCTCGGCGACCTCCCGCGCGGACCGCATCGTCCGGTCCCAGCTCGTGGCGTCGAACCAGAAGTGGGGCGCGTCGTCCAGGGACCAGTGGACGGGTATCTCCACCAGGTCGTGACCCGCGTGGGCGTACGGGAGGATCGCGTCCATCAGATTGGAGGAGTAGCGGAACCCGTGCTCGGCCAGCAGCCCCAGGGTGTGCGGGCTGAGGTCCCACGACGGCGACCGGTACCCCTCGACCCGGTCCGTGAACTCCCGCAGCACGGCGAGACCGCGCGCCAGCTCCGCCGCCTCCTCGTCCCGCTCCATGAGATGCGGGGAGCGGTGCGAGTAGCCGTGATGGCCGATTTCATGCCCCCGCTCGGCGATCGATTCCAGGATCGAGGGATAGCGCTCGGCGTCGCCGCCGCAGACGAAGAAGGTCGCGGGTATTCCGATGCGGTCGAGCATGTCCAGCAACTGCGGAACCGCGATCTCGGCGCCGTACCGGGCCTGGGAGAGAACTCCGGGGCGGTGGGCGTTGGCGGGGTCCTCGGCGAGCCACAATTCCTCGGCGTCGAAGTCGACCGTCAGCGCGAAAGCCGCCTTATAGCCTGCTGGCCACATCTGTGGTCCTCTCTCCGGAGCGGGATCGAGGAACACGTTAACGAGTCGGATCGTTTCGCGAACTCCGTAAGATTACGTATCGCCCCCAGCCCCCGCCCCGCAGGCCCCACCAGCCCCGCCCGCCGCCACTGCGCCCGGCTCCCGTCCGGCTCCGCCCGCCGTCCCGCCGTACGTACAGATGCGTATGTCGGTCACCGCCGGGTTTTGCCACTCTTCGGGAATCGATTGAACTCCCGTTGAACCGACGGGCGCGGAGAGGAATCAAGCCGGTGTCCAGTACAAACACTGAGAGAGCACCCCAGCTGAACCGAGTGCTGCGGCTGCCCGCGATCGTGCTGTTCGGCCTCACCTATATGTCGCCCGTCGCGGTGTTCACGACCTACGGCATCGTCAATGACGAGACGGCCGGCCATCTGCCCGCCGCGTATGTGCTGGCCCTGGGCGTGATGCTGCTGACCGCACACAGTTACGGGCGCATGGTCCGCAGCTTTCCCGCGGCCGGCTCCGCGTACAAGTATTCACAGAAGGTGTTCGGCGGCCATATCGGTTTTCTGACCGGCTGGACGCTGATGCTGGACTACCTCTTCCTCCCCATGGTCTCCTTCCTCCTCGCGGGCATCTATCTCCACGCCCAGTTCCCCGGGGTGCCACAGGGTGTGTGGAGTGTGCTGGTCCTGCTGGTGGTGCTGGTCTTCAACGTCCTGGGCGTGAAGTTCGTCAGCCGGATCACCGCGATCATCATGGGCGCGACGGCGCTGCTGCTGGTGGCCTTCGTGACGCTCGGCGGCGTCCGCTCCCAGGTGTCGGCGGGCGAGGCGTTCCAGTCGTTCATCCCGGAGTCCGGCCAGTGGGGTCTGCTCGCGGGCGGCGCGGCGATCCTGGCGCTCAGCTTCCTCGGCTTCGACGCGGTCTCCACGCTCGCGGAGGAGGCCCACAACCCGCGCCGGACGATCCCGCTGGGCATCATCCTCACCACCGCGATCGGCGGCGGCCTCTTCATCCTGGTGGCGTGGGTCGGCTCCCTGGTCCGTCCGGACAACAACTTCAGCGACCCCGACTCGGCGGGCGCGGAGCTGATGGAGATCGTCGGCGGCTCGGCGCTGAGCGGCGCGTTCACCGCCGTGTACGTCCTCGGCTGCTTCGGCTCCGCCATGGTCTCGCAGGCCAGCGTCTCCCGGATCATCTTCTCCATGGGCCGCGACGGTCTGCTGCCGCGCCGGGTCTTCGGCCGGCTGCACCCGAAGTTCGGTACGCCGGTGGCCGCGCTGGTCACGGTCTCGGCGGTGGCCCTGCTCTCCACCGTCCTCACGCTCGACCAGGCCGTGGTGATGATCAACTTCGGTGCGCTGGCGGCGTTCTCGATGGTGAACCTGAGCGTGATCAAGCACTATCTGCTCGGCCGGGGCCGAGGCCCGGTCACCCCGCGCTCGCTGCTGGTCAACGGCCTGCTGCCGGGCCTCGGCTTCGCGACCACGGTGTGGCTGTGGACCAGCCTGACCGGCGAGACGTTCGTGGTGGGCCTGCTGTGGATGGCCGCCGGCCTGGTCCTGCTCGCGATCACCACCCGCTTCTTCACCCGGCAGCCGCCCGAACTGCACATGGAGGAGACGGGCGACCCGGCGCCGGGCCCGGAGGAGGCGGTACGCCAGAGCTGAGCCCCCGGGCTCCGGGGTGACGGGCTCCGCGAGGGCCCGGCGGGCGGGGCGGGTGGTGCCGGGGGAATCCGGCACCACCCGCCCCGCCTTTTCACGACCCCGCCGCCCCGCCGCCCCGCAGCCCCGCCGTCTCACCGTCCGCTGCCGAGGACCGCCCAGGCCAGCGCCCCCGTCAGGGCGAGCACGGAGATGATGTACGCGATCTGCTCGGCCCTCGGACTCACAGCGGCATCACGAGCCGCGACCGGAGCCGCGCCGCCAGCCGGGGCGCGATCCCCGACATCGGCACCCACCGCGCCTGCCCGCTCTCCACCAGCCCCCTCGGGAGCGCCCGCGAGTCCGCCCGGAAGAGATACCGGAACCCGAACCGCAGCCGCCGCCCCTCCTCCGGCGCCGCCCAGATGACATCCACGTCCACCGGGTCCTCCGCCCCCGGCACCGCCCATACGCCCCTGATCCCGGCGTACTCGCCCAGCACCCGCAGCGCCGCCTCGCCCAGCGACTGGTCCCCGTCCTGCGGCGCCCCCTCCGCCACCGCCCACCATGTCCGGTGGCTGAACGCCAGCACCCGCTCCTCCTCGTCGACGACCAGCGCCGCCGCCTTCACCAGGGGGCACTGGGCGTCATGGGGACAGACCCCGAGCGCCGAGTGGTCACGCATCGCCTCGTACAGGGGCATGAGCGCCCCCGTCTCCGTGGGGTGCTGATGCATATAACCCGTGAGTGCTTTCACGATGTCGCTGTCTGCGACAGGCATGAGTCACCTGCTCCCGTCGTGCGTCCGGCCGGATCGTCCGACGATTCGATATTCCAGAACCCGTCAGACCACCACTCCTTGTGTCGGCACGACGCACCACGTACAAGAGCCCTTTCGCCCCCACGCCTCCGCGAGCGCCTCCACCAGCTGCATCCCGCGCCCGTTTTCCTCGTCCGGCCCCGGGTGCTTGACCTGCGGTACGCCGGTGGCGTGGTCGTCCACTTCGATACGCACCCCGCTGAGCGGATCGCATTCCAGCGCGAACCCCAGATCGGCGCCGGGCGGGTGGGAGTGCGCGTGCGCGTGGGTAATCGCGTTGGTGACGATCTCGCTGACCAGCAACTGCACGGTGTGGACCAGGTCCGGGTCGATCAGTTCGCTCCGCTGGAGAAGGAGAGCGGTGAGATTCCGCATCCGGCGGACCGAGGTGAGCTGAGAGGGGAACGAGACCTCGATTCGTTGAATACGCGTCGATGTGGGCTCCAGTCCGGTGCGCGCTCGAACGGATGTCGAACTCTCCGGGAGACGGGTGGGATGGGGAGTTGAGGGCATCGCCAAATCCTTTTGCCGGTTGCCTCGTTGGACTCCACGGGAAAGTGGAGTGCCGTGCGGGCAGATCGCTGAGATCCGGAAGAATCTGAACCCAGGGTGGCAGGAGAACGGCTACGCTGGTGACCGATTCAGGGGCCTTCTGAAATCAAATTTCTGCGTGAAGTGCTGCTATTTCGCGGGTCTTTCACGCCGGAGCAGAAGCTCCCGCTCTGGCGCAGAACGTTTCTTGCACGGGCGGAACCATCGCCACCACACTGGGTAACGCGCGCAGGAAGGACAGCAGATGATCACGGACATCGAGTCGGCCACGCCCGCTCTGTGCCGTCTGCACTTGGGAACGGAGTTACGGCAACTGCGGCTGGCAGCCGACCTGAAGTCCACGCAGGTGGTGCGGCGGCTGATCTGGAGCCCGTCGAAGCTGACACGGCTGGAGACCGGGGAGAACGCCACGGTCGAGCCGTCGGACGTGATCGCGCTCTGCGACATGTACGGCGCGGACGGGGAGAAGCGGGCACTGCTGACGGCGTACGCGGCGGTGACGAAGACGAAGAAGGACTGGTGGCAGACGGCGGAGTACCGGCCGGCCATAAGCCCGACGTTCAGGGCGTACCTGGGGTTGGAGGAGACCGCTGCCGCGATGCACAAGTACGAGGCGGAGTTCGTCCCGGGTCTGCTCCAGACGGAGGAGTACATCCGAGCGATCTATCAGGTGGCGCACGAGGACCGTGATCCTGGGCAGATCGATACGCACGTGGCCGTCCGCATGGCCCGCCAGGACGTGCTGGGTCGTAAGGAACTGCCTCTCCGCTTCACGGCCGTGATCAATCAATCTGTACTCCACCGCGAGGTGGGCGGGTCCTCGGTCATGAGGGCGCAGTTGGAGCACATCGCCGAGGTCGCATCGTCTCTCCCCGTGGTCCGAGTCCAAGTCGTGCCCTTCAAGAGTGGGGCACACGCGGGGATGAACGGAGCCTTCACGATCCTGGCCTTCCGGGACACGGATGCCCTGAAACCGATCGTCTATCTGGAGAATCTGGGAGATGCCCAGGTGGTGCGCAGCACGTCGGACGTAGATCAGTACGAACGGGTGTTTACAGACCTACAAGCCGATGCTCTGGGGCCGAAGGAGTCCTTGAGCTTGATCCGCGAAGCCATAAAGGAGCACTAGGTACATGATCAACGAACTGTTGGTCCAGGCGCGTTGGTTCACCTCCACGTACAGCAACGGTCAGGGCGGCCAGTGTGTGGAGGTGGCGCAGCTCGACGGAGCACGGTGGTTCACCTCCAGTTACAGCAACAACCAGGGAGGTCAGTGCGTGGAGGTGGCACAGCTCGACGGAGCGCGGTGGTTCACTTCCACCTACAGCAACAACCAGGGCGGCGAGTGCGTCGAGGCGGCGCGGCTGCCCGACGCGATAGCGGTCCGCGACACCAAGCTCGCCGAGGCCGGCCCGGCGTTCGTCTTCGCCGGACCCGCCTGGACAGGCTTCCTCACCTCCCTCAAGGCGGGCGATCTCTAGCGCGCCGCCGCTGCGAACGGGCCATCCGGCCGTCCCTCCCGGACGGTGGGGTGGCCCGTTTCCTTGTTGGCCTGAAGCTGACATGCAGTCAGATAATCAGCCCGGGGGAGCGTGCCCCGGTGGGCGCGCCACGCGTAAACCAGTCACGAGCCCCCCGTAATCGAAGAGGGACAATCAGCTCATACCAGCGAGGTCCGGGGGGCCGGGTGGACGTGTTCCGCAGGAGCATCCGGCCACTGGGCCCGGTGATGGCCCGATTTTTTCCGCGCCGGACGGCGTCCCCCCAGGCAGTCCGGCTGCGGGGGCGCGAAAGCTGAATCCTCGGCGTACCGGAATGGCGCGTACGCCTCGGTCGCCGTGTGAATGCGGAATGGTGCCACCGGTGGCCGGGTGGGGTGTAGGTGACTGTCAAGTACACGCTGAGCAGCCGGACCCCTGAATATGCCCCTGGCGGGGAACTCCACGGGATCTTCACGAGGACTGTTCGAATATCGGGCCGGACGCCGCGCGCCGGAATCCGGCAATAGTCCTCCGGGCCCACCCGTGCCCCCCTTTCCCTGATCTTCGAATCGGCGCCACCCGGAATGTGCGCGCAAGAGCACGAACGCGCCAGTTGGCCAAGTCGCCGATCCGGACGCGCGTAGTGCGACCAAAAGCGGAGCTTGTGGGGGAGTCACCTGGACCCCACGATCCATATCACGCCGCTTGGCAGGCTCATGACCGTCCGCACCGTCCATGGGACTGCCTTCTGTATTGAGTGGGCCCGGAACCGAACGGGCCCCGGATTCTGGAGGATTCGTGAACATCAAGAAGTTCTCGCCCAAGGGAGCCATCGCCAGACGCGCTCGTCTGGTCGCCGTCGCGGCCAGCTTGGTCACGGTGTCCGCGCTCGCCGCACCCACGGCGATCGCGGACACGGGTGTTGGCGCAAAGGCCACCACGGCCCAGCTCGCCAAGGCGAGCGACGCGGTCCACGGCGCGGATGTCGGGGGTACCTCCTGGTACACCGACAAGGGCACGGGCAAGGTCGTCGTCACGGCCGACAGCACGGTCTCGGCCGCCGAGATAGCCAAGATCAGGCAGGCGGCGGGCGACCAGGCCGGGACGCTCCAGATCAAGCGCACGGCCGGGAAGTTCACCCGCATGATCGCGGGCGGCGAGGCCATCTACGGCGCCGGGGCCCGCTGTTCCCTCGGCTTCAACGTGGTCGGTGGCGGCGTGTACTACGCCCTCACCGCCGGCCACTGCACCAACGGACGGCCCACCTGGACGTTCGGTGGCGGGACGCTGGGCAACGTGGCGGCCGGACAGTTCCCGACGTACGACTACGGCGTGATCCGCCACGCGAACAACGCGAACGCGGACGGCCGGGTCTACCTCCACAACGGTACGTACCGGGACATCATCAATGCCAACACCCCGAGCGTCGGCCAGGCGATCGAGCGCAGCGGCAGCACCACCGGCTACCGCACGGGCCGCGTGACCGCGCTGAACGCGACCGTGAACTACGGCGGCGGGCAGGTCGTCTACGGCACCATCCAGACCAACGCCTGCGCCCAGCCCGGTGACAGCGGCGGCCCGCTCTTCAGCGGGAACACGGCGCACGGTCTGCTCTCCGGTGGCAGCGGCAACTGCTCCGTCGGCGGCACGACCTTCTACGAGCCGGTCACCCGGCCGCTCGGCATCCACGGCCTGAGCGTCTTCTAGCCACACCCCGCGCGGTGGCCCCTGCTCCTTCTGGCAGGGGCCACCGCCTTGTGCGTTCCGTGACCGGATCGGTCCGGTGCCGGACCCGATGGGGTCTGTCGGCCCCCGGTGTCGCGGAGGGAGGGTGGGGGCATGAACCGAGCGCTGATCGTGATCGATGTCCAGGAGTCCTTCCGTGCCCGTCCGCTGTGGGAGACCACATCGGACCTGAAGATCGCCGACAAGGTGAACCGGCTGGTGCGGCTCGCGCGGGGGGCCGGGGACCTGGTGGTGTGGGTGCTGCACTCCGAGCCGGGGAGCGGTGACGTGTTCGACCCGGCCCTGGGCCATGTCCGGCTGATGGAGGAGCTGGAGCGGGAGGAGGGGGAGCCGCTGCTCCACAAGACCTCGCACAACGCGTTCACCACGACCAATCTCCAGCAGGTGCTGACGGCGGCGGGGGTGCGGGAGCTGGTGGTGTGCGGCATCCGTACCGAGCAGTGCGTGGAGACGACGGCGCGGGTGGGGAGCGATCTCGGGTACGAGGTGACGTTCGTGGTCGACGCGACGGCGACGAACCCGATCCCGCACCGGGACGCGCCGGCAGGCCGGAGCGTGGCGGAGCTGCTGGCGGACCCTCGTACGCTCCCGGCGGAAGAGGTCGTGCGGCGCACGGAGTACGCGCTGGCGGGCCGGTTCGCGACGATCGCGACGGTGGACGGGCTGGAGGCGGCGGCGGAGCGTCGGGCATGATGACCGGATCGTGAGCCGTGTTGTCTTCTTCCTGGTGCCGGGAGTGCATCTGCTGGACCTGGCCGGCCCGGCCCAGGTCTTCTCGACGGCGGCGGACTTCGGGTGTCCGTACGCGCTGTCGTACGTGGCCGAGGCCGCGCGGGTGCCGAGCGCGCAGGGGGTGCCGCTGACGGCGGGGACGGACTGGCCGCCGCTGGGCCCCGAGGACCTGATCGTGGTGCCGGGCTGGCGCGGGCGGAGGCTGTCGGACGGACCCGGGATCGGCGCCACGGCTCTCCGGGTGCTCCGGGAGCACCACGAGAGCGGCGGGACGGTGGCGAGTGTGTGCGCGGGGGCGGAGGCGCTGGGGAGGGCGGGGCTGCTGACGGGGCGCCGGTGCACGACGCACCACGACGTCCAGGAGGAGTTGGCGCGCCGGTATCCCAGGGCGGTGGTGGTGCGGGATGTGCTGTTCACATCCGACGACCGGGTGATCACCTCGGCGGGCATCGCCAGCGGGATCGATCTGGCGCTCCACCTGGTGGCGTCCCGCCACGGCCCGGCGGTGGCGGCGCGGGCGGCACGCGAGATGGTGGTGTACGCCCGCCGCAACGGCGGCTCCCCCCAGGAGAGCGCGATGCTCCGCCACCGCTCCCATGTGGACGACACGGTCCACCGCGTCCAGGATCTGATCGATGCCCGTTTCGCGGAGCCGCTGCCCCTGGCGGGGCTGGCGGCGGAGGCCGGGGTGAGCGAGCGGACGCTGACGCGGGTGTTCGCGCGGGCGACGGGGCTGACGCCTCTGCGCTACCAGCAGGCTCTGCGCCTGGAGCGGGCGGAGCACCTGATCGGGCACGGGGCGACGGTGGAGGCGGCGGCGAGGGGGGTGGGGTTCGGGGACGCGCGGATGCTGAGAAGGCTGCGGGGAAGGGGAGCGCCTCCGGCGGGGTGGGGGTAGTTCCGCGTGGGCGGGGGGCACGCCTACGCGGTCACCGTCCCCGCCGGCACCGCCGGGTAGTTCCGCGTGCGCGGGGGCACAGGGAGGCGGACCCGGCGCGTATCCGGGCCGGGGGTTGGGGGGACCCCCGCGTGGGCGGGGACGACTCGTCGTCGAGCCGGTGTGCGCGGGGCCGTTCCGCGGAGAGACGATGGCCTTCACCCTCCCGCAGGGGCCACCCCCGCGGACGCGGGGAGCGCCGGCCGTCCGGAGGCGAGCGCTCAGCTGATCGTCAGTCCCGCTCAGGGCGTTGGTGCCACCGCCTCCAGTTCGTCGACGCTGCCGGACATGATCGTGCGGATGTGGTCCGTGAGGTGCTGGAGCGGCCAGTCCCACCAGGCCAGATCCAGCAGCCGGGCGATATCGGCGTCGCTGTGGCGGCGGCGGATCAAGCGGGCGGGGTTGCCGCCGACGACGCCGTAGTCGGGGACGTCGTCGACGACGACCGAGCCGGAGGCGACGACCGCTCCGTGGCCGATGCGCACACCGGGCATCACCATCGCCCCGTGGCCGATCCAGACGTCGTGGCCCACCACCGTGTCGCCCCGCCCGGGCAGGCCCGTGATGAGGTCGAAGTGCTCGGACCAGGAGCCGCCCATGATGGGGAACGGGAAGGTGGAGGGGCCGTCCATACGGTGGTTGGCGCCGTTCATCAGGAACCGCACCCCTGTCCCCAGGGCGCAGAACCGTCCGATGACCAGCCTCTCCGGCCCGTAGTGGTAGAGGACGTTCCGGGTCTCGAAGGCGGTCGGGTCGTCGGGGTCGTCGTAGTAGGAGAACTCGCCCGCCTCGATCAGCGGCGAGGTGATCAGCGGCTTCAGCAGCACCACCCGGGGCTGCCCGGGCATCGGGTGCACCACGGTCGGATCGGCGGGAACGGGTCGCGTCACGGGGGGGGCTTCCTTCTCGGGGGAGTGGGCGGGCTCGGGGGAGTGGGCGGGCTGTTCCGATCGCCGCTGCTATCGCGACGTCTGTTGCTTTAAGATGCGGGCATGCTGTCATGGCGCAGCCCCCCACAGCAAAGGCACATCCCGTGACGACACCCGAGGCCCCGGAACCGGAAGCCCCTCAGCCCGCCCCGCCGCCGGCCAGGCGCCGCCCCGGGGGCCGCAGCGCCCGTATCCGTACCCGGGTCCTCGAAGCGGTCCGCGCGGAGCTGGGCGACCACGGATACGACGGGCTCACCGTGGACGCCGTCGCCGCCCGCGCCGAGGTGCACCGCGCCACCGTCTACCGGCGCTGGGGGGACGTCGGAGGTCTGCTCGCCGACGTTCTCGACGCGGCGGGCGACGACGACTGGCAGCCGGCCGACACCGGGTCGCTGGAGGGTGATCTGACGGCGCTGAACCAGGAGATCCAGACCGCCATGACCGCGCGGCCATCGGTCATGGCGGCGCTGATCGCCGCCTCCTTCCGCTCCGAGAAGGCCGCCCTCGCCCAGCGGCGGCTCTGGGAGGACCGGTACGCCCGCTGCGAGGTCATCGTCGCCCGGGCCGTCCGGCGCGGCGAACTCCCGCCGCGCACCGACGCCCGGCGGCTGCTCATCACCGCCACCGCGCCGCTCTACCACCAGTTGGTGATCCTCCGTACGCCCCACGACCCGGGGCTGCCCGCCCGCGCGGCCGGAACCGCCGCCCTCGCCGCAGCCGCCGGGGCCTTCGCCCCGCCGGCCGTCTGACCGTTGCGTGTAGGGTGCAGTGTTGTGTTGCCCGGTGACCGGTCAAGCGGTTGGAAGGTTGGGTGGCCGGCCGGGACGGGTTCCCCAGGAGGTGGACCGTGATCGAGGCGCCGGCTTCGGCCCGGCTGGTCGAGGCGTTCGTCAACACCGTGGACGTGGATCGGGGCACCGACGATCTGGCCGGACGTGACGATCTGGCCGGACGTGACGATCTGGCCGGACGTGACGATCTCGCCGGACGTGACGGGCACTCCGGACCTGACGGGCACTCCGGACCCGGCGGGTGCTCCGGGCCCGACCGGCTCGCCGCCTGGCTCGCCCACCACCGGCTGCTCGATCCGGGCGTGTCCGTCACCCCCGGGGACCACCGCCTCGGGCTCTCCCTCCGCGACGGCATCCGCGCCGAACTGGGCGCGCGGGCGGGCGACACCCCCGATCCGGAAGCGGCCTCCGCCGCCGGCGGAGCCCTCGCCGAACTCCCCCTGCTCGCCGGGGGACGCCCCGGCGGCGCCGTGCTCGTACCGGCGCCGCACCTCACTCCCGTACGGCACGCGCTCGCCGTCATCGCCATCGCCTGGAGCGAACTCCTCATCACCGGCGACGCCGACCGCCTCAAGCGCTGCGCCGAGCACGCCTGCGCCTGGGTCTTCTGGGACGTCTCCAAGAACCGCAGCCGCCGCTGGTGCTCCATGCGCGTCTGCGGCAACCGCACCAAGGCCCGCCGTTACGCCGCCAAGCGCGCCACGGCCAACGGCTGAGCCCGCCGCCTCCGGCTCAGGCCGGTGATCTCGCCGCCACCGTGCTGAGACGGCCCGCGAAGACACCCGCCGCGTCCGGGGTCAGGGAGCGCAGGGCGACCATGGCCGTGATGATGACATCGGACAGCTCGGACGCGACATCGCCCCAGCCGTGCGAGACGCCCTTCCGGGGGTTCTGGCCGGTCGCCCCGATCACCGCCCGGGCCACCTCCCCCACCTCCTCGGAGAGTTTCAGCACCCGGAGGAGCAACTCCTCCTCCGGGGGGCGGGTGGTGTGGTCGTTGAGCCAGGTGTGAAGGTCGTCGACGGTGTCCCAGATCGGGTCGAGGGTGCTGTGATCCATACGCATCAGAGTCCCATGCGCACGGCCTCTCCGACCCCCCTCATCCATGGCCGATATACGGCATCGCCATCGCCATGACGGTCGCGAACCGCACATTCGCCACAAGGGGTGTGCCGTGTCCCCCAGGTCTCCTCCTCGTGCCCACCGTTCCTCCCGCGGGTGTCCGCGAAGGGGATATCGCGCGCACCGGACGCACCCGCCTTGTTGAACAACAGGTCGACACGGTCGAAATCCTTGCATACTGTGCCAAAAAGCATGTTCACATCGGTCGGTGACGTCACATCAGCGGGCACACAGAGGACCCTTCCGTCCGACGGCGGCTCCGCCCGCTCCCGCGCCTCCGCGCGGCGGCCCGCCACCGCCGGCCGCCCCGGGGCCCGCGCGTTCGCCGGGGGAGGGGGGAGCGTGAGGCCGGCCCATCCGTCCGTGCTCCGCGCCGCCGCCCGCCGGATCGCCCAGCGGGTCGACGGCGACGGGCCCGCCGCCCGGCCCCTCGCCCGCCGGCGATTCCTCACCGGCGCGGTCGCCGCGCTCGCCTTCACCACCGACCTCCCCGGCACCGGCGCCGCCCACACCGCCGGGCTCGACGCGAAGAACACCGTCAAGGAGAACCCCTTCACCCTCGGCGTCGCCTCCGGGGACCCCAAACCCGACTCCGTCCTCCTGTGGACCCGGCTCGCCCCCCGGCCCTGGGAACCCGGCGGCGGACTCCCCGCGGGCAGGCTCACCGTCGGCTGGGAGCTGGCCCACGACCCCCGCTTCACCCGTATCGCCCGCAGCGGCACCGCCACCGCGCACCCCGAGGTCGACCACAGCGTCCACCTGGAGATCGACGGGCTGGAGAACGACCGCGTCTACCACTACCGCTTCCGCGCCGGTGACTGGATCAGCCCCGCCGGGCGGACCCGCACCGCACCCGCCCGCACGGCCCCGATCGGGGAGCTGCGGCTCGCGGCCGTCTCCTGCCAGGCGTACCACCACGGCCACTACACCGCGTACCGGCATCTCGCCGACGAGGAGCTGGATGTCGTCCTCCACCTCGGGGACTACCTCTACGAGCATCCCGTCGACGCCGCCGGCGGCGCCCGCGCCCTCACCGGGCCACCGCTGCCGGCGCACTTCAACCGCGAGACCGTCACCCTGGAGGACTACCGGCTGCGGTACGGGCTCTACCGCTCCGACCCCGATCTCCAGGCCGCGCACGCCGCCCACCCCTTCGCCCTCACCTGGGACGACCACGAGACCGAGAACAACTACGCCGCCGGGCGGTCGGAGAACGCGGACGTTCCCACCGAGGAGTTCCTGCTGCGGCGGGCCGCCGCCTACCGGGCGTACTGGGAGAACCAGCCGCTGCGGATGCCGCAGAAGCCCCGGGGGCCCGGTATGCGGCTCTACCGGCGGCTGCACTTCGGGCGGCTCGCGCAGTTCGATCTCCTCGACACCCGGCAGTACCGCTCGGACCAGCTCGCCGGGGACGGCTGGCAGCTCCCCGGGCCGGGGATCGACGACCCCGCGCGGACGATGACCGGGGCGGAGCAGGAGAGCTGGCTGCTGGAGGGGTGGCGGAACTCGCACGCCCGCTGGAATGTGGTGCCGCAGCAGATGAACTTCGCGCGGCGGCGGGACGCGCCGGGCGCGGGGCACCGGCTGAACATGGACTCGTGGGACGGGTATCCGGCTGCGCGGAGGCGTCTGCTGGAGGGGGCCGGGGAGGCGGGGGTGGAGAATCTGCTCGTGCTGACGGGGGATGTGCACGAGGCGTGCGGGTACGACCTCAAGGCGGACTGGGACGATCCGGGGTCCCGCACGCTCGGGACGGAGATCGTCACGACCTCGATCAGCAGTGGGAGGGATGGGGCGGACCGGCCGGCCGGGTATGAGGCGGTGACGCGCGCCAATCCGCATCTGCGGTTCTTCAATGGGCGGCGGGGGTATGTGGTGGTGACGCTCACCGAGACGCGGGCGCGTGCGGACTTCCGGACGGTGGCCGCTGTCACCACCCCCGGGGCGCCTCTCGCGACGGCCGCCTCCTTGACCACCCTCTCCGGCACCCCCACCCTCCACCCCACCTGACCCAGCCGATCCGACACCTGCCCGCCCGCCGCGGCCCCGGCCGGCAGCCGACCCCGAGCCCCCGCGCCTCAATCGCCGGCGGGGTTGGGTTGATCAGCCCGCCCGGCGTTCGAGGACGGACCCTGTGCCGCAGGACCCCCGCATCCTGCGGGCCACGGTCGGGGGCCAGCCCCCGAGCCCCCGCGCCTCAATCGCCGGCGGGGCTGGGTTTGCTCAGGTCTCCGGCGAGGCTTGGGTTGCTCAGGTCTCCGGCGGGGCTGGATTTGCTCAGGTCTCCGGCGAGGCTGAAGGGTGCGGGCTCAAACGCCGGCGGTGCTGGAGTGGTGAGCCTCAATCTCCCCCAG
The DNA here is from genome assembly GCF_040296845.1 of Streptomyces sp. NPDC001985. Taxonomy (NCBI): domain Bacteria; kingdom Bacillati; phylum Actinomycetota; class Actinomycetes; order Kitasatosporales; family Streptomycetaceae; genus Streptomyces; species Streptomyces sp. NPDC001985. The sequence goes on along the minus strand of NZ_JBEOYB010000004.1, from coordinate 100,464 downwards.
AGCTGCCCCTGGGAGGTACCCCCGGACGGGCCGGGTTTGATCAGCCCGTCCGGCGATTGAGGACGGACCCTGTGCCGCAGGTGCCCGCACGGTGCGGGTCCGGGTGGGTGAGGGAGCTGAGAGCATGGGGGGGATTCGACGATACGGAGTTGTGATGCGGAAGCCGGGCAGCAGCCCAGACAGCAGCGAAAGCCACATACCCCACCCCCACATCACCGCCCTGGAAATGACCACCCCAGGCACCCCCACCCCCACCCCAGGCACCCCCCCACCCCCCCTCACCTCCCCCCGCCGCGTCGGCCTCCTCTTCACCCTCGTCCTCGGCGGCCTCACCGCCCTCCCGCCGCTCTCCATGGACATGTACCTCCCGGCGCTCCCCGCCGTCACCGAATCCCTCTCCTCGCCCGCCGCCACCGTTCAGCTCACCCTCACCGCCTGTCTCGCCGGAATGGCGCTCGGGCAGCTCGTCGTCGGACCCATGAGCGACCGGTGGGGGCGGCGCAGACCGCTCCTCATCGGGATGGTCGTGTACGTGGTCGCCACCGCGATCTGCGCCTTCGCCCCCACCGCCGAACTCCTCATCGGCTTCCGGCTGCTCCAGGGCCTCGCCGGGGCCGCCGGCATCGTCATCGCCCGCGCGGTGGTGCGCGATCTCTACGACGGCGTCGCGATGGCGCGCTTCTTCTCCACCCTGATGCTGGTCTCCGGGGTCGCGCCGGTCATCGCGCCCGTGATCGGCGCGCAGGTCCTCCGGGTCACCGACTGGCGCGGGATCTTCGTCGTCCTCGCCGCCGTCGGGGTGCTGCTCACCGTCGTGGTCGTCAAGTGGCTCCCCGAGACCCTGCCCCCGGAGCGCCGGCACGGCGGCGGGGTCGGGCAGGCGCTGCGCACCATGCGCGGGCTCCTCGCGGACCGGGTCTTCACCGGGTACATGCTCACCGGCGGGCTCGCCTTCGCCACGCTCTTCGCCTACATCGCCGCCTCCCCGTTCGTGGTGCAGGAGATCTACGGCGCGTCGCCGCAGACCTTCAGCCTGCTCTTCGGCGTCAACTCCATCGGTCTCGTCCTGGTCGGCCAGGTCAACGGCCGGCTGCTGGTGGGGCGGGTCAGCCTCAACAAGGTGCTCGGCACCGGCCTCGCGGTGATCGTCCTCGCCGCGCTCGCGCTGCTGCTGATGACCCTCGGCGTCTTCGGCGAGGTCGGGCTCCTCCCCATCGCCGCCGGGCTCTTCGTGCTGATGGCCGCCATGGGCCTGGGCATGCCCAACACCAACGCGCTGGCCCTGAACCGCACCCCGCACGCGGCGGGCTCCGCCTCCGCGCTGCTGGGGACCTCCTCGTTCCTGATCGGGGCGATCGCCTCGCCGCTGGTCGGGATCGCGGGGGAGGACACGGCCGTGCCGATGGCCGTGGTGCAGCTGGTGTGCGCGCTGGCGGCGGTGGGGTGCTTCCTGGGGCTCTGCCGCCCCTGGCAGCAGCAGCGCAGGTCCGGGGCCCCGCTGATGTGAGCCCGGCCCGGGGCCCGGGTGCCCGGCGCCTAGAATCTCCCAGTGCCTTCCACCCTCCCCCCTGCGGAAGCCCTGCGCTCCGCCCTCGCCGGGCTGCTCGACGGGCTGCCGCCGACCCAGGCCGCCCGGGCCGTCGACCGGCTGATCTCCAGCTACCGGGGGACCACCCCGACCGACGCCCCGGTGCTGCGGGACCGCTCCGATGTCGCCGCCTACGCCGCGTACCGGATGCCCGCGACCTTCGAGGCCGTACGGTCGGCGCTCGCCGCGCTCCGGGACGCCGCCCCCGCCTGGGTGCCGGCCACCCACACCGACATCGGCGGCGGCACCGGCGCGGCGAGCTGGGCGGTGGCGGAGGCATGGGAGGGCGAGACACCCACGGGCGACGGCGACGGCGGCGGCGACGGCGAGGGGCCCCGGACCACCGTCCTGGACTGGGCCGAGCCCGCGCTCGCCCTCGGCCGGGAGCTGGCCATGGCCTCCGGGGTGCCGGGGCTCACCACCGCCCGCTGGGAGCGCTCTCGTATCAGTGCGTCGCTCCGGATCGAGAGCACCGATCTCGTCACCGTGTCGTACGTCCTCAAGGAGCTGACCGAGGGCGACCGCGCCGCCGTCGTCACCGAGGCCGCGCGGGCCGCCCTCGGCGCCGTGCTGATCGTCGAGCCCGGCACCCCCGACGGCTATCGCCGTGTGATCGAGGCCCGCGAGCGGCTGATCGCCGCGGGCATGACCGTCGCGGCCCCCTGCCCCCACAGCGCGGACTGCCCCATCGTCCCCGGCTCCGACTGGTGCCACTTCGCGGCCCGGGTCAGCCGCTCCTCGCTCCACCGGCAGGTGAAGGGCGGATCGCTGCCCTACGAGGACGAGAAGTTCAGCTATGTCGCCGCCACCCGCTTCCCGCCCGCCCCGGCGCCCGCCCGCGTCACCCGCCGCCCCCAGATCCGCAAGGGCCTGGTCCAGCTGGACCTCTGCGCGGCGGACGGGTCCCTGGGCCGCGAGAACGTCACCAAGCGGCAGGGCCCTCTCTACAAGGCCGCCCGCGACGCCGAGTGGGGCGACCCCTGGCCCCCGCCCCCGGCTCCGCCCCGGGGCTGAGCCCGGGGGGAGGGAGGGCGGGAGCCGGCGCGCCGGGCCCGGCGGGTGTCTCAGCTCACGGCCGCAGCTCCTGCGTACAGCACTTCACGCTGCCGCCGCCCTTGAGCAACTCGCCCAGATCCATCCCGATCGGTTCATACCCCCGGTCCCGCAGTGGCTCGAAAAGGCCCACCGCCGCCTGCGGCAGCAGCACATGCAGCCCGTCGCTCACCGCGTTCAGACCGAGCGCCGCCGCGTCCCGCTCCCGTGCGAGCAGCGCGTCCGGGAAGAGCCTCGCCAGCACCTCGCGGCTGCCGGGCGAGAAGGCCCCGGGGTAGTACATGACCTCGTCCGCCGCGTCGTCGAGCACGGCGAGCGCGGTGTCGAGGTGGTAGTAGCGCGGGTCCACCAGATCCAGGCCGATCACCGGCCTGCCGAAGAACTCCTGGGCCTCTCCGTGGGAGAGCGGGCTCGACCGGAACCCCCGCCCGGCCAGGACGTACGACGAGGTGACCGCGAAGTCCCCCTCGCCCTCGTTGATGTGGACCGGTTCCCGGATCTCGGTGAACCCGGCCCCCCGGAACCAGTCCAGATGGGCCTCGGCCTCCGGCTCCCGCTCCCGGTGGGCGAACCGGGCGAGCAGGACCCTGCCGTCGACGACGGTCGCGCCGTTCGCGGCGTAGACCATGTCCGGCAGGCCGGGGCGCGGGCCGAGCAGCTCGACGGTGTGGCCGAGCGAGCGGTAACGGTCCCGCAGATCCTCCCACTGGGTCATGGCCAGCGGCAGGTCAACGGGTTTCGCCGGGTCCATCCACGGGTTGATGGAGTACGTCACCATGAAGTGCGCGGGTGGGCACATCAGATAGCGGCGCGGCGATGCGTCATGGAGCGATGAGCGCAATGAGGGCTCCTCACATACGACTGCGGTGGTCGGCACGCGGTCGGCGTGCGTGTTCCAGCCATGGTGAGGCCAATTCGCCGGAGGCGCTCCGGAGCGGACACCACCGGAATCGAAAGAAGACGAAACGTCTCGGATTCGGCATTGCTAGATTGGGCCCATGAACGATTCCGAGGCGCGGGGCGCACAGGCGCACGGCACCACAGCAGCGCCCGGCGGCGGCGCCCGGAGCGGCAGGGCCCCGGGCGCGAAGGCGCCCGACGCCGGCCGCCGCAGCGAGCGCTCCCGCCGTGCCATCTACGACGCCGCCCTCGCCATGGTCGCCGAGGCCGGCTACGCCCGTACCACCATCGAGGGAATCGCCTCCCGCGCCGGGGTCGGCAAGCAGACGATCTACCGCTGGTGGCCCTCCAAGTCCGCCGTGCTCCTGGAGGCCTATCTCGACCTCGCCGACCGGGCCGCCGGGGGCGAGACCGCCATCCCCGACACCGGTGATCTCGCCGCCGACCTCAAGGCGGTGCTGCGCGCCACCGTCGACGAGATGAACGACCCGGTCTACGACGGCCCCACCCGGGCGCTCGCCGCCGAGGGAGTGGTCGATCCGGCGCTGGGGGCGCAGTTCGTGGAGAAGCTCCTCGAACCCTCCCTCCGGCTCTACGCCGACCGGCTGCGCGCGGCCGAGGAGGCGGGCGGACTGCGGCCCAAACTCGATCTCCGGATCGCGCTCGAACTCTTTGTCGGACCGCTGATGCACCGCTGGCTGCTGCGGACCCTTCCGCTCACCCACGCGTACGCGGACACCCTGGTCGACTACGCCCTCGGCGGCCTCGCGCCCCACGACTGACCCTTTCCGCCCCCGGCCGCCCCCCGCGCCGGGAACCCCCCGGTGGGAAACTGTGGACACCCACAGCGCAGGATGGTGGGACGATGGTAGAGACCACCTGGGGCGAGTGTGAGGTGTGAGGGGATAGATGGGCGACGGCAAAGGCCGCAACACCAGCGGCACGGAGAACAGGCTCACCTGGGAGAGCCGGCTGCCCCAGTGGCTGCGCAGGCGCCCCAAGGACACCACCGAGACCGACGGCTCCCGCCGCGAGAATCTGCTGCTTGCCGTCGCCGCCGCCGGGATGCCACTGGCACCCGCCGCCTACCCCGTCGCGTACCGCTGCTCGTGTGAGCGGATCGGCTGTCCCACCCCCGGCCGGCACCCCGTCTCCTTCGCCTGGCAGACCCAGTCCACCACCGACCGCGCGCAGATCCAGCGCTGGGCCGAGGGCGAGCCGGACGCCAACTTCATCACCGCGACCGGCATGATCCACGATGTGCTGGACGTCCCGCTGGACGCCGGGCGCGCCGCCCTGGAGCGGCTCCTCGACGAGGGCGTCGAGGTCGGGCCCGTCGCCGAGTCCGGCGGCGAGGGCGAGGAGGGGCGCGCGCTCTTCTTCACCGCCACCCGGGGCACCCCGGAGGACGAGGACGAGTGGTGGCCCTGCGAGCTGGACTGCCGCCCCGAGACCATGGACGAGCACCCGGGGCTGCGCTGGCACTGCCGGGGCAGCTATGTCCTCGTACCGCCCGCGCGGCTGCCCGGCGACCACGACGTGCGGTGGGTGCGCGGCCCCGAGCATCCGCTGCCCGACCCGCTGACCCTGCTGGAGACGCTGACCGACGCGTGCGCGCGGTACGCGGGCGAGGTGCAGGCGCTGGCGGCGGACGAGGCGTACGCGGAGTACGAGCGGTACGAGAAGGGGCTGTCGGGACACCGGGTGGCGTGGCCCATGGGCGGGCGGCGCTGATCCCGGGCCTCCGGGGGCCCCGGGATGTCCGGGGTGTCCGGGATTTCCCGGGGCGCTGGGGAGTTTCTTTCGGATCGGGCCGGATCGGCGAGGCGCGGTGCCGGGGCTCGCGAGCCCGGCACGATCCGAAAGAGACGACCTAGAAGCCCTTCGCCGAGGTCATCCCCGTCAGCCTGCCCAGCACCTCGACCCTGCCGTCCGCCGCCCCGCCGCCCGCCGGCGGGACGCGCACCGCCTGGCCGGAGACCATCTCCTTGGTGAGCGAGTTCGTGACCTCGCCGTTCAGCAGCGCCCGCACATCGGGGCCGATCTCGATCCGGACCCCCTTCGCGGTGGTCTCGCGCTCGAAGTTCCGCACGGTGAAGAAGACGAGCGCCCCGCCGTCCTCGGTCGCCAGCGCCAGCGGGGCGTAGTCGCCCCGGTCCACCGGTTCGTCCAGATACTGCCGGGAGCGGCCGGGCCGCTTGGCGGCCTTCGCGCGGGATTCGCGCCAGACGGAGGTGTGCGGGCCGTCCTCGAAGGCGGCCGGCTCGCCGGTCCGGAGGTAGGAGACGTACTGCTCGCCGAGTCCGCCCGGCGCGTGGGACAGCGCGGTGGTGTCGACGGCGACCGGTTCGCCGAAGCCGTCCTTGTCGGTCTTCAGCGCGGGGATGTCGGCCGGGGCGAGGATCGTCAGATAGGCGGCCCGCCAGAGCTGGTCCGGGCCGTTGCGGAGGAAGACGATCACCCAGCGGTTGTCGGCGGGGCCGACGTCGTCGTCGCGGTTGGAGTCGGCGTCGGCGAGGAAGTAGCGGGGCCAGCCGGCCTTCTTCGGGACGGTGAACTTCGCGTCCGTCAGCTCCAGGGGGACATGGTCCTTGTTGCCGTCGGGGAAGGTGACGCTCCGGGACCGCAGGCCCGCCTGGTTGATGGCGCCGAGCGCGCCGGTGACGCGGGGGGCGCTGAGGGCGGGGTCGTACGCCTTGTCGGCGGCGTTGTACGCGGCGGTGAACTCCTTCAGCGCCTCGGCCGCCTCGGCGCGGGTGGCCGCCGGGACGATCGCCCGCTCGCCGTGCACCGTCACACACCCGCTCGCCGCCAGCGCGAGCGCGAGCGCCACCGCGACCACCGGGCCACCCGTCGCCGCCCGGCTCCGGCGGTTCGGCTGCCTTCTCATCCGTCGTCTTCTCCTCGCCCCCGGTGAACGCCCGAAGCCTACCGGGGTGGGGCGGGGTGACGAGTGCTCGCCCGTCCACACCGGCGCCCCCGGCCCGGCCGGCCGACTGAGCCACGGGGGCCTCCGACCCGGGCCCGCACTGTGCGGGGTCCTGTGGCCCGGGGTCCGTCCTCAAACTCCCCCAGAGCTGCCTCTGGGAGGTGCCCCCGGACCGGCTGGGGTGCACCCACTCAGGCTGTTGGAAGCCCGAGCGAACCCAGCCTCTCCGGCGTTTGAGGAGCGGGGGTTCGGGGGTGGGCCCCCGACCGTGGCCTGCGGGATGCGGGGGCCTGTGGCACAGGGGGCCGTCCTCACGGGTCGGACGGGTCAGGGCTCGCGAGCCCGGCACGATCCGAAAGAGACGACCTAGGGGGTGGCGCGGTGGGGGAGGACCACCGGGGTGCCCGAGCGCGGGTGGGGGAACACCTCCACCGGCTGGCGGTAGACACGGCTCAGCAAGCCCTCCTCGAAAACCTCCGCCGGCCCCCCCTCCACCGCGACCCGCCCCTCGTGCAGCACCGCCACCCGATCCGCGTACGCCGCCGCCAGCCCCAGGTCGTGCAGGACCACCACCACCGCGTCCCCCGCCCCCGCCCGCTCCCGGCAGATCCGCAGCACCAGCTCCTGGTGGCGCAGGTCCAGCGCCGCCGTCGGCTCGTCCAGCAGCAGCAGCGAGGCCCGCTGGGCCAGCACCCGGGCCAGCGCCACCCGGGCCCGCTCGCCCCCGGAGAGCGCGGCGAACGGACGCCCCGCGAACTCCCCGGTCTCCGTCGCCGCCATCGCCTCCGCGACCGCCGCGTCGTCCTCCTCGTCCAGTTCCGTCCCCGCCCACGGCGCCCGCCCCATCCGGACGACCTCCTCCACCGGGAAGGGGAAGGAGAGCGCCGCGGCCTGCGGCAGCACCGCCCTCCGCAGCGCCAGCTCCCCGGCGGTCCACTCCCCGGCGGGCCGCCCGGCGATCCGTACCGAGCCCCGGTCGGCGGCCAGATCGGCGGCGAGCGCCCCGAACAGCGTCGACTTCCCCGCGCCATTGGGCCCGACGAGCGCCAGCACCTCACCCGCGCGCGCCGCGATCTCGATCCCGGCGAGCACCTCACGCCCCCCGAGCCGGACATGCAGCCCGCTCGCCTCGGCGAGCACCTCCCCGGGCGCGGGACGCCCGGGCAACTCGCGCCTGCGGATACCGAAGAGAGCCCTCACGCCCAACCACCTTGCCTGCGACGGGTCCTGCGCAGCAGCCAGAAGAAGAACGGGCTGCCGAAGAGTGCGGTGAGCACCCCGAGCGGAAGCTCGGCGGGCTCGGCGATCGTCCGCGCCGCGAGATCCCCGAGCGCCAGCACCAGCGCCCCGCCGAGCGCGGAGCCGGGCACCAGGAAGCGGTGCCCCGGCCCGTTCGCCATCCGCAGCAGATGCGGTACGAGCAGCCCCACGAAGGTGATGATGCCGGCGACGGCGACCGCGGCGGCGGTGAGCAGCGCCACGACCAGGATGAGCACGATACGGAGCCGTTCCACATCGACGCCGAGATGGCGGGCGGGCCGCTCACCGAGGGCCAGCAGATCCAGCTTCCGCGCGTAGAAGGGCGCGATGAGCAGTCCGAGGACGGTGCACGGCAGCACCGCGAGCACCTTGGGCCAGGTCGCCTGGGAGAGCGAGCCCAGCTGCCAGAAGGTGATCTGGGTGATCTGCGCGTTGTCCGCGAAGAAGATGAAGAGACCGATCAGCGCGCCCGCGAAGGCGTTGACGGCGATACCGGTGAGGATGAGCGTGACGACCTCGGTCCGCCCGCCGGAGCGCGAGAGCGCGTACACCAGCAGCACCGTCACGAGCCCCGCGACGAAGGCGCAGGCGGTGATGGTCCAGTTGCCGAAGAAGCTCAGCCCGAGCGCGATGGAGGCCACCGCGCCCACGGCGGCACCGGAGGAGATGCCGATGATGCCGGGCTCGGCGAGCGGATTGCCGAAGACCCCCTGCATCAGCGCCCCGGCGCACCCCAGCGACGCCCCGACGAGCAGCGCGAGCACCACCCGGGGCAGCCGCACGTTCCACAGCACGCTCTCGCCGACCCGGTCCAGGGCCTGTCCGCCGAGGCCCAGACGGTGCTGGGCGGAGGCGATGACATCGCCGACGGGGATGTCGTAGGCGCCGTATCCGGCGGAGACGAGCGTGATGAGGAAGAGCGCGCCGAGCATCCCGGCGGTGAGGAGATACGCGGTGGTGCGCCGCCCGGCGGGCACCACCGGCACCGGCTTCCCGGGGGATTCCCCGGCACCGGCGGGTGCTTCCCCGGCGAGCGGTACGGGAGGTCTTCCGGCGGGCTCCCCGGCCGAGGGCGTCCCCGCCGGCTCCGGCGTACGGGACGCGGCTTCTGTCGTCATCGTCCCTTACCGCCCGCGTACAACTGGTCCACCAGGGACTGGAGCACCTCGTCCGTGCGGGGCCCGTAGTTGAGCAGCACCCCGTCCGGCACCGACACCACGCGGCGGTCCATGCCCGCCGGGGTCTGCGCCACGCCCGGGATCTTCACCAGGCCGTCCACGCCGCCCACCGAGTCCAGCCCCTTGGACATCACGAGGATCGCGTCGGGCGCGGCCTTGGCGAGCGCCTCGCTGGTGATCGCGGTGAAGTCCTTGGTCAGTCCGGACTCCTTGCCCGCGTCCACCGCGCCCGCCGCCTCCAGCAGCGACGCGGCGCCGGAGTTCGCGCCGCCGAGCAGGTACACCGAGGCCGTGCCCCGCAGATACAGGAACGCCACCCGGGGCTTCTTGCCCTCGGCCGGCTCCGGGATGTTCTTCTGGACCGCTGCGATCCGGTCCCGCGTACGCTCCCTCAACTCCTCGCCCGCGGCCGGCACACCCAGCATCCCGGCCACCGCGTCGATCCGGGTCCCCACGTCGTCGAGGCCCTTCGCGGTCTCCACCACCACCAGCGGAATGCCCGCGTCGCGGATCTGCTGAATGGATTCAGCGGGACCGGAGACGGTCTCGGCGAGGACAACGGTGGGCTTCAGCGAGAGCACGCTCTCGGCGGAGACATCGTGGCCCCGGGTCACCACCGGCAGCTTCTCGGCCTGTTCGAAGGTGGCGGTGACATCGCGGGCCACCACCCGCTCGCCCAGCCCCAGGGTGAAGACGATCTCACTCAGCGATCCGGTGAGCGGAACGATCCGCTCGGTGGAGGCGACGGTCACCTTCCGCCCGTCCGCCGAGTCCACGGTGACCGGCAGTTCGGGGGTGGGTGTGCCGCCCAGCGGCTCGACCCGGTCGGCGGTCGCGGAAGCGGCCGGCTTCGCCTTCCCCGATCCGTCCCCGGCGGGCGAAGCGGAACCACCGCCACAGCCCGTCGCCACCAGGGCGACGGTGAACGCGGTCAGCGCCGCACCCACCAGCCGAAATCTGCGCACCGAGGGCACCAAGGGCACCGAGGCCTGCGAGAGCACCGAGAGCACCGTCCTGTCGTTCCGTTCCATGCCGTTGTCGGCGTGGCGCTGGGGGCGATTCCCCCTGGTTGTCCCGGGTTCGCCGACTGCGCCGGAACCGGACCCGAATGGCCAAAACCGGAATGCATGGGGCTACCGGCACAGGCTGGACATAGCTTAGGTTAGCCTTACCTCGCTCTGCTAGATGCCGTACCCCCCGGAGGGACCTCATGCTGCCGTACAGACGGGCCCGTGTGCCGGCCGCCGCCATCCTCGCGGCCCTGCTCGGAACCCTGCTCCCGACGGGCACCGCCCACGCGGCGGAACGCTCGGTGCAGGGCGGCAGACTCGACTGGGGGCTGAAGTCCTCCTTCCAGAAGTACGTCACCGGCCCCATAGCCAAGGGCAACTTCACCCTGACCGGCGGCGCGGCCACCGTCGGGGACAGCCTCTTCCGCTTCCACTCGGCCCAGGGCGGCTACGACCCCGCGACCGGAGCGTTCGAGGCCCGCTTCAGCGGCGGTGTCCACTTCACCGGACACGAGAAGCCCGACGGCAGCCGGGAGATGGACCTCAAGGTCAGCCGCCCCACGGTCCGCGTCTCCGGCGGGAAGGGCACGCTCCATGTCGACATGGTGAGCAAGGCCCGGGGCACCGGCGAGGTCACCACCTCCACCCAGGTCCCCTTCGCCGCGCTCAACCTCTCCGGCATCAACATGAAGGGCGGCACGGGGCCGGTCCGGCTCAACAACATCCCCACCACGCTGACCTCGCAGGGCGCCGACGCCTTCGCCGGCTTCTACACCGCGGGCACCCCGCTGGACCCGATCAGCCTCAGCGTCGACGTCGCCGCCGACCAGCGGCGGGAGACCCCCGCCGCGCCGCCGGCCGACGAGAAGGGGACCGAGGCGGGCGAGCCCGCCGAGAAGGCGGAGAAGACGGAGAGGACGGAGAAGGGGGCCGCCGCGTCCGGGCAGCGCTCGGGCCCGGTGCGGGACGGGGCCGTCGACTGGGGCGTGCGCCGCACCTTCCGCGAGTACGTCACCGGCTCCATCGCCCAGGGCAAGTGGACCCTGACCGAAGGCGCCCAGGACGGCGGGGCCCTCTTCCGCTTCCCGCGGGGCAAGGGCACCTACGACGCGGGGAAGCAGTCCCTGAACGCCTCCTTCGCCGGAGCCGTCCGCTTCACCGGCGAGCACCTCGACCTCACCCTCTCCGAGGTCACCACCGAGGTGAAGGACGGCAGGGGCACCCTCAGCGCCGATGTGGCGAGCGAGGGCAGGACGCAGAAGGACGTGGAGCTGGTCACCTTCGCCGCGAAGGACTTCGCCGTGAAGGACGGGCTCGCCTCCCTCACCGAGGCCCCGGCCACGCTCACCGAGGGCGGCGCCAAGGCGTTCGGCTCGATGTACAAGGCGGGCACCGCCATGGACCCGGTCTCGCTCGCCGTGGCCGTCGACAAGAAGGCCGAACTGCCCGCGCTGCCCGACCTCGGCAGCGAGCCGAGCCCGGCGGCGGAGCAGAGCGAGCAGAAGACGGCCCAGAAGTCCGCCGGGAAGTCCGCCGACGACGCGGCCCCCGCCGCCGACTCCTCCGACTCCTCCTCCCTCACCTGGGTGTACATCGCCGTGGGCGCCGGGCTGCTCGTCGCCGCCGCCATCGCCCTGACCGTTGTGCGCCGTCGCCGCACGACGCCGCAGAACTGATTCCCCCCAAGGAGCAACGCACCATGCCAGCCACCCGCCGTCCCCTCGTCCTCGCCGCCGCCGCGGCCACCGCCGCGGCGCTGGGAGCCAGTGCCCTCGCCCTCCCGGCGGTCGCGGCCGACACCTCGAAGCCCGCCGCCCCGGCGGCGTCCGCTCCGTCCGGCTCCACCGTGTACCAGCTGGAGGCGGGCCGGCTGGACTGGGGCTTCAAGAAGTCCTTCCGCGAGTATGTGAAGGCGGAGAACATCACGGTCGCCGACGGCGCCGAGCAGGCCGCGGGCAACGGCCCCTTCGGCTTCACGGACGGCACCGGCACGTACGACCTGGGCACCCATGTCAACAAGGTGGCCTTCCGGGGCAGTGTGCTCTTCTCCGCCCGCCACTTCTCCCTCAAGCTCTCCGATGTGCGGATGATCAGCGACCGGGAGGCGGGGACGATCCAGGGCGACATCACCCTGGACGGAAAGACCACCCAGGACGTGCCGATCGCCGACCTCGACATGACCAAGGCGACGAAGGGCTCGGGCGGGAAGGGCGAGATGCTCTTCGGGTCCATCCCGGCGACCCTGACCGCCGAGGGCGCCGAGGCGTTCCTCAACTACCCGGAGGACGAGGTGCTGGACACGGTCTCCCTCTCGGTGAAGACGGCGGGCGGCGGCACCCGGCCCTCCCCGTCCACCTCCACCTCCACCTCCCCCGCACCGGACCCGGAGACCGAGCCGGAGACCGAGCCGGAGGCCACCACCTCCGCCTCCCCCGCGCCCTCGCACACGAAGAACTCCGGGTTCAGGCCGGAGGCGAAGCCGTCCGGCGGCACCGGCTCCTCCGGCGGCCCGGCCGCGCGCAACGGTGTGATCGCCGACGGCAATCTCGACTGGGGCCTGATGGAGCGCTGGCGCAAGTACGTCTCCGGCCCGATCGCCCACGGCAAGGCCGAATTCGCGGACGGCGCGGTGAAGTCGGGCGACCTCTACCGCTTCACCAAGGGCACGGGAACCTTCGACGCCGGCACGAAGACCCTCGCGGCCTCCTTCGACGGCAGCGTCCGTTTCCTGGGCCACCTCAAGGACGGCGCCTACGGCCTCGACCTGACGATGAGCGGCATCGAGGTCAGGGCGAGCGGCACCAAGGGCTCGATCGTCGTGGATGTGAGGACCAAGTCCCGCGACACGGGCAAGGTCTCCGTCCACAAGGACGTCGAACTGGGCGCGCTGACCATCCCGGCCGGCGGCCTCAAGGCCGAGAACAACATCGTGAAGCTCACCGCCGTCCCGGGCAAGCTCACCGCCGAGGGCGCCAGGAAGGGCTTCGAGGACCTGTACGAGGTGAACGAGCCGCTCGACCCGATCACGCTCGCGGTCTCGCTCGACAAGGACACCGAGGTCCCCGACACCTCCGGCGGTTCCGACGGCGGCTCGACGGGCGGCGGCTCCACCGGTGGCACCACCGGCGGCTCCACGGGCAGTGGCACGGGCAGTGGCACGACCGGCAGCGGGACCACGGGCGGCTCGGGCTCCGTCGGCGGCTCGACCGGCGGCGGCACGACCGGTGGCACCACGGGCGGTGCGACCGGCGGCTCGACGGGCGGCTCCACCAGCGGTGCGCTCGCCTCCACCGGCGCCGACCTCCCCGCCACCGCGCTGATCGCCGCGTCGGCGGGCATCGTCGCGGCCGGAGCGGGCGTGGTCTTCGCCGTCCGCCGCCGGGGCACCGGGACCACCGCCTCCTGACACCGCCCGCACGGCACCGCCTCAGGGTGACAACAGGGCCGCGATCAGCGCACTTCGCGCGGATCGCGGCCCCGCTGGTGCTTCAATGCCCCCGTGAACGAACGCGATCGCGAGCTGCGCCATGTGCTCGATGTGCTCCATGTCTTCTGCGACGCCGACGGCCGGCACGGCAACCCCCTCGGGGTCGTCCGCGATCCGCGCGGCTTCCCCGACCGGGCGTCCCGGCAGAGACTCGCCGCCGAACTCGGCTTCAGCGAGACCGTCTTCGTGGACGACCCCGAGCGCGGGACCGTGGACATCTACACTCCCACCCTCCGGCTCCCCTTCGCCGGACACCCTCTCGTGGGCGCCGCCTGGCTGCTGGACCTGGAGGAGCTGAACCCGCCCGCGGGGCCCGTGTGGGCGCGCGGGGACGGCGAGTTCACCTGGATCACCGCCCGCGCCGCCTGGGCGCCCCCGCGTCTCCTGGAGCGGTACGCCACCCCGGCGGAGGTCGACGCCCTGCCCGCGCCGCCCCCCGGCGACGGCTGGCTCTACGCCTGGGCGTGGGAGGACGAGGCCGCGGGACGGGTGCGCGCCCGGGGCTTCCCCCGGCGCGACGACGGCATCGCGGAGGACGAGGCGACCGGCGCCGCCGCCCTGCTGCTCACCGACCTGCTCGGGCGCGCCCTGAACATCACCCAGGGCCGGGGGTCGCAGATTCTCACGGCCCCCGGCCCCGACGGCACGGTGGAGATCGGCGGACGGGTACGGCTCGCCGCGCCCGCGCCCCCGCGCGCGCGGGGCATCGCGGGCCCGGCCCCGGTGCCGGCCCGCCGGCTGAGCGTCGCCGAGGCGCTGCGGCTCATGAGCTGAGCCCCGGGGCCTCTCGAAGGCCCCGGGGCTCGTGCGTGCGGGTGCGGGTGCCGCCGCGCGGTCGCGGGTGCGCGGTCGCGCGGGAGCGGTTCAGGGCTCAGGCGCTGAGCGGGAACTCGCCGTTCAGCTCGCGGAAGACCGCGCCGTTGAAGTCGAACGCGCGCTTGCACTCGTCGATGATCCGCTGCTTCTCCAGGTCGTCGGCGCGCACCGCGTCCAGCAGCTCGCGGTAGGTCCGCTTGAACGCCGCCGGGTTGCCGATGCCCTCGAAGACGTAGAAGCGCACGCCGTCGCCCTTGCGCTCGAAGCCCCAGGTCTTCTCCGCGCGGTCACGGATGATCTGGCCGCCGGAGAGGTCGCCCAGATAGCGGGTGTAGTGGTGCGCTATGTAACCGGCGGGCCAGACGCGGGCGCACTCCTCGACCCGCTCGGCGTACGCCGCCGTCGCGGGGAGCGGGGTCGCGCTCGCCTGCCAGCCCTCGCCCCGCAGATGCGTCAGATCGCGCTCCAGCTCGGCGGTGCGGAACAGCTCCGACTGGATGAACGGCCCGGCGACCGGGTCGTTCCGCAGCGCCTCCGCCGCTCCCTCCAGCGCGCGGTACACGAACCAGAGCTGCTCGGTGTAGCGCGCGTACGCCTCCACTCCGAGTCTGCCGCCGAGGAGGTGCCCCATGAACGGGGAGCTCTCCGCCTCGGTGTGCTGTTCGTGCGATGCCACACGGATCAGCGTCGAGAAAGGTGTGCCGGTGGGCGTGGCGGTGGCGGTGGCGTCCAAGGCAGGGACCTCCAGGACAGGGGGCGGACGAACGGGCGGCACGCGGCCATGGCCGGTACCGCCTCCGATCATCCTACTTAGGCTTACCTAAGTCAATGGGTTCCCGACGTCCTGTCGGTAAAAAGATTCCGCGCCGTTTGTTCAGGGCAGGGTGAGAATGTCCGCTCCGGTCTCCGTCACCACCAGCGTGTGCTCGAACTGGGCCGTGCGCTTGCGGTCCTTGGTGACCACGGTCCAGCCGTCGTCCCACATGTCGTACTCGTGCGTCCCCAGCGTCAGCATCGGCTCGATGGTGAAGGTCATACCGGGCTGGATCACGGTGGTGGCGTGCGGGGAGTCGTAGTGCGGGACGATCAGACCGGAGTGGAAGGCGGTGTTGATCCCGTGGCCGGTGAAGTCGCGGACCACGCCGTAGCCGAACCGCTTGGCGTACGACTCGATGACCCGCCCGATCACATTGATCTGGCGGCCGGGCCGGACCGCCTTGATGGCCCGGTTCAGCGACTCACGGGTCCGCTCCACCAGCAGCCGGGACTCCTCGTCGACCTCGCCGCAGAGGTAGGTGGCGTTGTTGTCGCCGTGCACCCCGCCGATGTACGCGGTGACGTCGAGGTTCACGATGTCGCCGTCGCGCAGCACCGTGGAGTCGGGGATGCCGTGGCAGATGACCTCGTTGACCGAGGAGCAGAGCGACTTGGGGAAGCCCCGGTAGCCGAGGGTGGAGGGGTAGGCGCCGTGGTCGCACATGTACTCATGGGCGACCCGGTCCAACGCGTCCGTGGTCACCCCGGGGGCGATGTGCCGGGCGGCCTCCTCCATCGCCCGCGCGGCGATACGGCCGGCGATCCGCATGCGCTCGACGGTGTCGGAGTCCTGGACCTCCGGGCCCGTGTACGGGGTCGGGGCGGACTTCCCGACGTACTCGGGGCGCCGGATGGCGGCGGGGACGGGGCGGTGGGGGGAGAGTTCCCCGGGCACGAGCAGTGACTGGCCAGACATGCCAGCGAGTCTAACCAGGGGGGTCTGGGGCAGCATGGCTACTGACGGCACGACCAGGACCCGACGGGAAGGGAGCGGACCATGGCCCTGTTCAAGAGGCGCACGGTGGGCAAACCGGGCGAGTGGTACTACTGCCTCAAGCACCAGAAGGTCGAGGAGGGGCCGGACTGTCCGGCGAAGGACCGCTTCGGCCCGTACGGGTCGCGGAAGGAGGCGGAGCACGCGATGGAGACCGCCCGGGAGCGGAATCTGGAGTGGGAGACCGACCCCAAGTGGCATGACGCCCCCGAGGGCCCCCAGGGCGGCCCTCGGCGTGGGCCCGGCGCCTGAGCGCCCCTACTCCGGGAGCGCCGCCGCCTCCGACTGGGCGCGGCGGCGCAGGGCGTCCTCGTCCGTGGCGGAGTCGTACCGCAGCAGCTTCGGCAGCGCCGCCGTCAGCAGCACCACACCCGCCACACAGACCACACCGCCGCTCCAGATCGCCGCCCGGGTCCCGGTCCAGCCGGCCATCGCGCCCGAGCGGACCTGTCCCAGTTGCGGGCCGACGCTGTAGGAGAGCACCTCGATGCCCGCGAGCCGCCCCCGCAGCTCGTCCGGGATCGTCTGGTTCCAGATCGTCATCCGGCCCAGACCGCTGAGTGTGTCGCCCGCGCCCGCGAAGGCCAGCGCCAGCAGCACCAGCCACACATTGTCGAACCACCCCGCCGCGGCGATCGCCAGCCCCCAGGAGCCCGCGCCGTAGATCACCAGCAGACCGTGCCGCCGCACCCGGGTGGTCCAGCCGCTCATGGCGCTCAGCAGCACCGAGCCCACCGACAGCGCGGCGAACATCAGGCCGAGGGACCAGGGGGCGTCCAGGTCGTCCGCGAGGAAGGGGAAGATCGCGATCGGGAAGGCGAAGATCATCGCGACCAGGTCGATGGCGTAGGTGCCGAGCAGGACGGGGCGGGAGGCGGCGTACCGCGCGCCCTCCACGATGCCGCGCAGCGACGGCTTCTCCGCGTCGTGCGCGGGCGGGGCGGGGCGCAGCCGCAGACACATCAGCACGGAGACCGTGAACCCGGCGATCGTGATCCCGTACGCCGTGGCGTGCCCCGAGTACGCCACCACCAGCCCGGCCGCCGACGGCCCGGCGATCCCGCCGAGCTGCCAGCGGAGATTGTTCAGCGCGGCGGCTGCGGTGAGCTGGTCGTGCGGGACGATCCGCGCCATCAGCGCGTCCAGCGCCGGCCGCTGGAGCCCAGCCATGGCGGAGACCCCGGCCGCCACGAGATAGAGCGGCCAGAGCATGGGCTCCGGCAGCAGCGCGTTGATCATGAGGACCACGGCGAGGACCCCGAGCCCCGCCTCCGTCCAGATGATCAGCTTCCGCCGGTCGGCGGAGTCGGCGAGCGCCCCGCCGTACAGCCCGAAGACGATCAGCGGGATCAGCTCCACGGCCCCCATGGCCCCGACCGCGAGCGGTGACCCGGTGAGGTGCTTGATCTGGAGGGGGAGGGCGATCATGGCCATGGCGCTGCCGAAGTGGGCGATGAGGCCCTGAATCCAGAGGAGGCGGAAGTCGGGGGAGGAGCGCCAGGGGGAGAGGTCGGGGAGTATCGCGGAGAGCTTCGAGGTCACAACGGACCATCGTCGGTCTCTTTCGCTGCCCCGAGCAACTGATTTCCCTGTGACCTGGGCGATGTCCCTGCCGGGGGGCCCCGGGTTCGGGGCCCGCGTCGGCTCGGGGTTGCTGCTCCCGGTGCCGGCCCGGGTTGCCCGTGGTGCGGGGTCCGCCCTCAAGCTCCCCTGGAGGCGGCCCCCCGGCCCCGCCGCCGTTTGAGGCGCGCCACCCCCACCCCTCCGGGCAGGCCGAGGCGCGAAATCCAGCCTCGCTGGCGACCTGAGCAACCCAAGCCCCTCCGGCGATTGAGGAGCGGGGGTTCGGGGGCCGGCCCCCGACCGTGGCCCGCGGGATGCGGGGTCCTGTGGTGCGGGGTCCGTCCTCAAACTCCCCCAGAGCTGCCTCTGGGAGGTGCCCCCGGACAGGCTGGGGTGGTCGGGCGGGCTGGGTTTGCCGGGTGGGCTGGGTTTGCTCCGGTGGGCCGGGGTTGTTCGGGTGGCTCTTGGCTCGGGGGTCACCAGGGGGAAGGCGGGGGAGACGTCAGCTGGTCCGCCAAGCGGGAGAGGCGGTCGCGGAAGCGGAGGCGGCCCCTCGGCACCGGGAGACTGTTCTCGCCCGCGGCAGCGCTCACCAGGTGCTGCACCATGTCCATGTCCACCTCCCCACCCCCCGGCACCGCCAGCCACTCATGCGCCACCCCCTCCAACCCCCCGCCCCCCTCCTCCAGCACCAGCACCCTCGCCCCCGCCCGCCGCGCGTCCCCCACCCGCTCCAGCAACCCCTCCTCCGGCGCCCCCGGCGCCACCACCAGCACCGTCTCCCCCCGCCGCACCGCCTCCAGCCGCCCGAGCCCCACCGCCAGATGCGCCGGGTCCCCGGGCCGCGCCCGGTGCCGCACCAGCGTCGGCGTCAGCTCCGGCAGCCCCGACCAGGCCGCCTCGTCCACCAGATGCGCCGCCAGGTGCCACGGCTCGTACTTCTCCGTGCCGACCAGCAGCAGCCCGCCGCCCTGCGGCACCACCGACGACCTCAGCACCCTCGCGAACCGCCGGGTCGCCCCCGGCCACTCGGTGCCCGCCAGAACCTCGCGCAGCAGCGCCACTCGTACCGCGTCCATGCCCCCGCATCCTCCGCCACCGGCCGCCCGGGCGTCGGGGCGTCGGCCCGGGCTCACCCGTACGAGGGTCCCGGCCACGGTCCGTACCCGCGAAGTAGGGTCACCCCATGACCTCCAGTGAGAACACAGCCGCAGCCGCCAAGCCCACCCCCAAGGACCCCTGGGACCTCCCCGACGTGTCCGGCCTGGTCGTCGGTGTCCTCGGTGGCACCGGCGACCAGGGGCGCGGCCTCGCCTACCGGCTCGCCCGGGCCGGCCAGAAGGTGATCATCGGTTCGCGCGCCGCCGAGCGCGCCGAGTCCGCCGCCGCCGAACTCGGCCTCGGCATCGAGGGCGCGGAGAACGCCGAGTGCGCCCGCCGCAGCGACGTGGTGATCGTGGCCGTGCCGTGGGACGGCCACGCCAAGACCCTCGAAGCCCTCCGCGAGGAGCTGACCGGCAAGCTCGTCATCGACTGCGTCAACCCGCTCGGCTTCGACAAGAAGGGCGCCTACGCCCTCAAGCCCGAGGAGGGCAGCGCGGCCGAGCAGGCCGCGGCCCTGCTGCCGGACTCCCGCGTCACCGCCGCCTTCCACCACCTCTCGGCCGTCCTGCTCCAGGACGCGTCGGTGGAGCGGATCGACACTGATGTGATGGTCCTCGGCGAGTCCCGCGCCGACACCGATCTCGTCCAGGCGCTCACCGCCCGCATCCCCGGGATGCGCGGAGTCTTCGCCGGCCGGCTCCGCAACGCCCACCAGGTGGAGTCCCTGGTCGCCAACCTGATCTCGGTGAACCGCCGCTACAAGGCCCACGCGGGACTGCGGATCACCGACGTCTGAGCGATGCCCGGGTGAGGTGCGGGCCCGCCGGGGGCATGGGGGACACTGGACGGGACGGACACACCCCCGACAGGAGCCTCACCCCATGCCCCGCCTCGCTCTCTACGCACTCGTCGTCTGCGCCCTCGCCGTCGCGGCGGCCGTCGTCTCCTTCACCCAGGGCCTGTGGCTCGGTGTCGTCTGGGTGCTGATCGCCGGTCTCTCGTCCAACATGGCCTGGTATTACCTCCGCAAGGCGAAGCTGGAGCGCGCGGCGGCCGGCTGAACCGGCCGCCGCCCCCGCCTCCCCCTCCAGCCGGTCAGCGGCCGGTGAAGGAGGCGCAGTACTCGTTCTCGCCCTGCCAGAAGCGGTAGTAGTCGAAGCCGCAGCCGCTCGCGAGTTCGTCGACGCCCAGACCCCGCAGGATCGCGTGGACCGCGTCGAAGAAGACCCCGTGCACCTCGGGGATGAAGAGCAGCGCGAAGACCAGGAACAGCCCGAACGGCGCGAGCGGCTCCACCTGGCGGCGGACGCGGTGCGAGAGCCAGGGCTCGACCACTCCGTAGCCGTCCAGCCCCGGCACCGGGAGGAAGTTCAGGATCGCGGCGCTGACCTGGAGCAGCGCCAGGAATCCGAGCGCGTACTGGAAGAGCACCGGCACGCCGTCCAGCGCGTCCAGCCAGAACGGGGCCGTGCACACCACCGCGAACAGGACATTGGTCAGGGGACCGGCCGCCGAGATCAGGCTGTGCTTCCAGCGCCCGTGGATACGGCCCCGCTCGATGAAGACCGCGCCGCCCGGCAGGCCGATGCCGCCGAGGATCACGAAGAGCACCGGGAGGACGAGGCTGAGCATGGCGTGGGTGTAGGCGAGGGGGTTGAGGGTGAGGTAGCCCTTGGCGCCGATGGAGAGGTCACCGCTGTGGAGGGCGGTGCGGGCGTGGGCGTACTCGTGCAGACAGAGCGAGACGATCCAGGCCGAGGTGACGAAGAGGAAGACGGCGAGGCCGGGGGAGGCGGAGAAGTCGGTCCACACCGCCCAGGCGGTGACCGCCATGACCGCGGTGATCCCGAGGAAGACGGGGCTGACGCGGGTGGGGGGTTTGTGGGGGGTGGGCATGGGGGCTCCTGGGGTGCGGGGACCTGCGCCCCGAACCGTACCCGCCCCCTCCCACCCCAAGCCCCCATCCCCGTGGCCCCGCACCCCCGGGCCCCACACCCGGGGCCCCCGCGCCCGGGCCTCCCGCACCCACGGGCCCGCGAGCAATCCCGCCCCGTCCGGCCACCCCGAGCCCGTCCGGCATACCCCAGCCCGTCCGGCGTTTGAGGACGGACCCCGCGCCACGGGCGGCCCGAGCAATCCCAGCTTGTCCAGGCACGCCCAGCCTGTCTGGGGGCACCTCCCAGAGGCAGCTCTGGGGGAGTTTGCGGACGGACCCTGTGCGACAGGACCCCGCATCCCGCGGGCCACGGTCGGGGGCCGGCCCCCGAACCCCCGCTCCTCAATCGCCGGAGGGGCTGGGTTTCGTGCCTCGGCTCGCCGGCCAGGGCTGGTTCTTGTGCCTCGGCTCGCCCGGTGGGCTGGGTTTCGTGCCTCAGCTCTCCGGCGGGGGCTGGTTCTTGTGCCTCGGCTCGCCCGGAGAGGCTGAGTCGGCGCGGCTCGGACGCCAGCGGGGCCGAGGGGCGCGGCTCGTGGGGTGGGGAGCCGGGTGGGGGTGCCTCACGGATCGGCGGGGCCGAACAACCCCAGCCCGTCCGAGGGCACCCCCAGAAGCAGCTCCGGACGGGCCCCGCACGGAGGGGGCTCCGGCTCGGGGCGCCCGGGGCGCGGCCCGCGCATGGAGAATGAGCGGGTGCGCTTCTCGGTAATCGGCACCACCCACGCCCTCCGGGGCGACGGCACCCCCGTCCCCCTCGGCGGCGCGCGGCTGCGCGCGCTGCTCACCGTGCTCGCCATGCGCCCCGGCCGCACCGTCCCCGTCGGCCTCATCATCGGCGAGGTCTGGGACGGCGAACCCCCGGCCGACGCCCCCGCCGCCGTCCAGGCCCTCGTGGGGCGGCTGCGCCGCGCGATCGGACGGGAGGCCGTCGCCTCGGCCGAAGGCGGCGGCTACCGGCTGCTCGCCGAACCCGACCAGATCGATCTGCACCGCTTCGACCGGCTCACCGGCGAGGGCTCCCGCGCCCTGGAGCAGGGCGACGCGTCCAAGGCGGCGACCCTGCTCGACGAGGCGCTGGAGCTGTGGCGCGGCCCCGTCCTCGCGGACCTGCCCGACCGCGCGGCGGAGGCCGCCCGCTGGGAGACCCGCCGCCTGGAGGCCCGCCGCGCCCGGCTCACCGCCCTGCTCGCGCTCGGCCGCGCCGAGGAGGCCCTCCCGGAGCTGACCGCCCTCTGCGAGGCCCACCCCATCGACGAGGCCCTGCACTCCCTGCGCCTGCGCGCCCTGCGCGCCACGGACCGCCCGGCCGAGGCCCTCGCGGCCTACGACACCCTCCGCCGCGATCTCGCCGCCCGCCTGGGCACCGACCCCGGCCCCGCCCTCCGCGCCCTCCACGCCGAACTCCTGGCGGCCCGCCCCGCCCCCGGCTCCATACCCGCCGGCTCCCCGCCCCCGGGCAACCTCCGTGCCCGGCTGACCTCCTTCGTCGGCCGGGAGCGGGACATCGCCGTCCTGCGGGAGGATCTCGCGGCGGCCCGGCTGGTGACCCTCCTCGGACCCGGGGGAGCGGGCAAGACCCGGCTGGCGCAGGAGGTCGCCGAGCTGGTCGCCGAGCGGGCCCCGGACGGCGTCTGGTTCGCTGAGCTGGCCCCGGTCGACGACCCCGACGACGTCCCCGAGGCGGTCCTCACCGTCCTCGGCGGGCGCCAGACCGTGCTGCGCGGCGCCACCGAGGAGCTGTGGGCCGCCGAACGCCATGGTGACAGCGTCGTCACCCGGCTGGTGGAGCACTGCGCGCGGCGGCGGATGCTGGTGGTGCTGGACAACTGCGAGCATGTGGTGGGTGCGGCGGCGGCGCTGGCGGAGGCCCTGCTGACGCACTGCCCCGGGGTGCGGGTGCTGGCCACGAGCCGGGAGCCGCTGGGGGTCCCCGGTGAGCTGGTGCGGCCGGTGGGCCCGCTGGCCGCGCCGAGCGCGCTGCGGCTCCTCGGGGAGCGGGGCGCGGCGGCGAGCCCCGGGTTCCGCACGGACGACGACCCGGAGGCCTGCGCGGAGATCTGCCGCCGGCTCGACGGCCTCCCGCTGGCGATCGAGCTGGCCGCCGCCCGTCTGCGGCTGCTCACCCCCCGGCAGATCGCCGCCCGTCTCGATGACCGCTTCCGCCTCCTGACCGGCGGCAGCCGCACCCTCCTGCCGCGCCAGCAGACCCTGCGGGCGGTGGTCGACTGGTCCTGGGACCTCCTCGACGGGCACGAGCAGGCCGTCCTGCGCGGCCTGTCCGTCTTCGCGGGCGGCTGCGACCTCGCCGCCGCCGAGGCCGTCTGCGGCCCCCACACCCTCGAAGCCCTCGCCGCGCTCGTCGACAAGTCCCTGGTCGTCGCCGCCCCCGACGGCGCGCGCGGCATGCGCTACCGCCTCCTGGAGACCGTCGCCGAGTACGCCGCCGAACGCCTCGACCACGCCGGCGAGCGCCCCGCCGCCGAACAGCGCCACCTCGTCCACTACCGCGAACTCGCCCGCACCACCGACCCCCTGCTGCGCGGCCCCGCCCAGCGCGCCGCGATCGAGCTGCTCCAGCGCGAGTACGAGAATCTGCGCACCGCCCTGCGCCGCGCCACCGCCGCCCGGAACGAGCAGGAGTCGCTCTCCCTCGTCCTCAGCCTCTTCTGGTACTGGCAGCTGCGGGATCTGACCTCCGAGGCCAGCCACTGGGCCGGCGCCGCCGCCGCGCTGGGGCCCGACCCGTTCGCTCCGCCCGTGGCACCCGTGCCCCCCGTCCACGAACGGTTCACCGACGCGCCGCCGCCGATGGGACCCGAGCTGCTCCAGGAGGCCCGCCGGGCCGCCACCATGATCCATCTGGTCTTCCTCGTCAACGAGGCCGGTGTCGGCGGGGGCGACACCCTGGAGCGTCTCGCCCGGGTCGCCGAGGCCTACCGGCCCGGTCTGCCGCAGACCTGCCGGGGCCCGGGCATCCTCTGGTTCTTCGCCGTCGTCATGGGCGGGCGGGCCGAGCAGCTGTGGGAGCTGCTGGACGAGTCCGTCCGCACCTGCCGGGACCTCGGCTACGAGTGGGAACTGGCCGCCGGCCTCCAGCAGCGCGCCAACATCCTCGCCAACCGGGGCACCGGGGGCGGGGACGCGACACGCGACGCCGAGGAGGCCCTGGAGATCTTCACCCGGATCGGGGACGCCTGGGGCGCGGCGGAGGCGCTCTGCGCGCGCGCCGAGACCCGGGAGCGGCGCGGCGAGTACGCGCTCGCCGCCGAGGACTTCACCGCCGCCGTCGGCTACGCCGAGCGGATGGGCGCCCGCGCCCATCTGGCGCTCTGCCGGGCCCGGCTCGGCGGTGTGCTGCTCCAGCTGGGGGAGGGGGAGCGCGGTGAGGCGATGATCCGCGAGGTCCTCGCCGAGTACGGCGGCGCCGTCAACGAGTGCACCGCCGTGTCCCGTATCCATCTCACGCTCTGGCTCGGCCACACGGGCCGCCGCGCCGAGGCGCGCGAGCACATTGAGGCGCTGCGCACCCAGTTCCACCCCAACACCCTCGCCGTCTTCCAGGGCATGGTCATCGGCCTGCTCGCCTGGATCGAACTGGGCGACGGCCACTGGGCCACGGCCCTGGAGCGGGTCCGGGAGGCGCTGGAGCGGGCCAAGGACCCGCTCTCCGTGGTGGTGGCGCCCCAGCTGGCCTCGGCGCATCTGGTGACGGCGGCGGGTGCCGTGGCCGCGAGCGACCCCGGCCGGGCGGCGGACGCGGCCCGGCTGCTCGGCGCCTCCGATGCCATGCTCCCCGGCGGGCATCACCCCGCGATGTACGAGCGGATCGGCCGCGAGCGGGCGGAGGCGGAGATCCGCGCCCTGCTGGGCGGCGCCGCCTTCGACGCCGCGCACGCCGAGGGCGGCCGCCTCACGCTGGAGGAGGCCGCCGACCTCGTCTGAGCCCCGGGCCGTCCGCGCCCGGGCCGTCCGGACCCGCGCGGTCCGGCGCCTCAGTTCTTCTTGACGAACTTCGCGACCGCGATCGGCGCGGTGACCGCCGTGATGGCCACCGCCCAGCCGAGCGTCCACCACACCGAACTCGCCACCGGGCCCCCGTTGATCAGGGCCCGGGACGCGTCCGCGAGATTGGAGAGCGGGTTGTAGTCGGTGAAGGTCCTCAGCCAGTCGGGCATCGTCGACGGCGGGGCGAAGATGGACGAGCCGAACTGGAGCGGCATCAGGATCAGCATGGCCGTTCCCTGAACGGCCTGAGCCGTCTTCATCGCGAGACCCAGCAGGATGAAGATCCACATCAGCGACGCGCCGAAGACGATCGACAGCCCCATCGCCGCGAGCAGGTGCGGGACGGAGGTCTTGATCTCCAGCCCGAGCAGGAAGCCCATGCCCAGCAGGATGACCATCGCGATCGACATCCGGCCTATCTCGACCACGATCTTCGCGACGAGCACCGATGAGCGGGCGATCGGCATGGACCGGAAGCGGTCCATCACCCCCTTGGTGACATCGGTGTTGATGCCGGTGCCCACGGCCATCGCGATGCTCAGCCCCATCATCGCCATCAGGCCGGGGACGACATAGTTGACATAGGTGTCCTGATTGCCCTTGCCGGAGATCGCCCCGCCGAAGACATAGACGAAGAGCAGGGTGAGGACGATCGGCGTCATCAGCGCGTCGAACATCGACTCGGGGTCCTGCTTGATCTGGAGCGCGTTGCGGCGCACCAGGGCGCCGATGTGCCGCAGATGGGAGCGCGGCCCGATCCGGCCCTCGCCGCGCGGCCGGCCCGGCGCTCCGGGCCCCGCCGTGCTCACCGCCGTATCGGTGGCCGGGCCGGTGGCCGGGCCGGTCTTCTCCGGGCGGGATGTGGTTCCGGTGCTCATGCCGCGGCCTCCGCGCTCTGGGGCTCGGGTGCGGACACCGTCGCCTTCTCTCCGGTGATCGCCAGGAACACTTCGTCCAGGCTGGGCAGATGGGTGCCGATGTCGGCGATGCCGAAGCCGCGGGCGGCCAGCAGGCCCACCACGGCGGTCAGTTGCTCGTCGGCCAGGATGGGCACGTACAGCCGTCCCTCGTCGGCGACGACGGTCGCGCCGGCGATCCCGTCGAGCCCGGACTCGCGCAGCGCCGCCGCCATCGCGGGCAGCACCGCCGGGTCGCTGGGCCGAATCCGCAGGGTGCGTCCCCCGACCCTGGCCTTCAGCTCCGCGACCCGGCCGTTGGCGATGACCTTGCCCCGGTCGATGACGGTCAGCGCGTCGGCGAGCTGCTCGGCCTCCTCCATGTACTGGGTGGTGAGCAGGACGGTCACCCCCTCCGAGACCATCCGCTTGACCTCGTCCCACACCTCGTTGCGGGTCCGGGGGTCGAGCCCGGTGGTCGGCTCGTCCAGATAGAGCACGGACGGCTGCCCGATCATGGAGGCGGCGAGGTCGAGCCGGCGGCGCATTCCGCCGGAGTACTGCATCACGGGCTTCCTGGCGGCCTCGGTGAGCGAGAAGCGCTCCAGCATCGCGTCGGCGCGGGCGCGGGCCGCGGACCGGGAGAGGTCGAGCAGCCGCCCGATCATGTAGAGGTTCTCCCAGCCGGAGAGCTTCTCGTCGACCGAGGCGTACTGCCCGGTGAGCCCGATGGTGCGGCGCAGCTGGCGGGGCTGGCGCACCACGTCGTAGCCGGCGACGGTGGCGGTGCCCGCGTCGGGCACGATGAGGGTGGCGAGGCAGCGTACGAGGGTGGTCTTGCCGGCGCCGTTGGGTCCCAGCACTCCGAGGACGGTGCCTTCGCGGACGTCGATGTCCACACCGTCCAGTGCCCTGGTCTCGCCGTAGTGCTTGACCAGCCCCCGTACCTCGACGGCGAGGCCCCTGCCGCCGCCCGGGTTCCTGTCGATCTGTGTCATGCCCCCACCCTGGCGCCCGCCACCGACAGCCCGCCGACAGTCCGCCGACAGAACCCGACAGCCCGCCGACGGGGGAAGTTCGGCGGGCTGTCGTCTGTGCCGGGAGTGGCTGGTGGGGCCGGCGGGTCCGGTCCGCGGCTAGTGGAAGGTGTGCTCCTCCTGCGGGAACGCGCCCCCGGCGACATCCTCGGCGAACGCCTTCGCCGCGTCGCCCAGGGTGCGGCGCAGGTCCGCGTACTGCTTGGTGAAGCGCGGCACCTTGCCTCCGGTGAGACCGGCCATATCGGTCCAGACCAGAACCTGGGCGTCGGTGTCGGGGCCCGCCCCGATGCCGATGACCGGGATGTGCAGGGAGCGGGTGACCTCGGCCGCCAGCTCCGCCGGCACCAGCTCCAGGACGACGGCGAACGCGCCCGCGTCCTGCGCCGACTTGGCGTCGTTCAGCAGCTGGTGGGCCGCCTCGTCGCCACGGCCCTGCACCCGGTAGCCCATGGTGTTGACGGACTGCGGGGTCAGCCCGAGGTGCGACATCACGGGGATGCCCGCCTCGATGATCAGCTCGGTCTGCGGGAGGGACCGCTTGCCGCCCTCCAGCTTGACCGCGCCGACGCCCGCCTCCTTGACCAGCCGGGTGGCGTTGCGCAGGGCCTGTACGGGCCCTTCCTGGTACGAGCCGAACGGGAGGTCTCCGACGATCAGGGCCCTGCTGGTGCCGCGGACGACAGCGGCCGAGAGCAGGGTCATCTCGTCCATGGTGACCGGGACGGTGGTGTCGTAGCCGAGGTGGGTGTTGCCCATGGAGTCGCCGACGAGCATGACCGGGATGCCGGCCTCGTCGAAGACGGACGCGGTCATCGCGTCGTAGGCGGTGAGCATCGGCCACTTCTCGCCGCGCTCCTTGGCGGCGGCGATGTCGTGGACGGTGAGGCGGCGCGTGCCCTTGCCGCCGTACAGCGCTCTGCTGCTGTCGGCGGGGTTGCGGGCAGCCTGAAGCGACATGGCCAACGGCTCCTTACGTCATCTCGAGGCGCCCTGACGGCGTCCCCGGACCACCTCCATGGTGGCACTTCGTGCCGCTCGCGCGGAAGGGGGCGGGCAGGTGCACGGAGGGTCCCGCGTCTGTCACGGCGCGTGTCCCCGGCACGGCGTGCCAGAGGGTGTCCGGGGGGTGCCCGGGGCGCTGGATTTCTGACATGATCGCGTCGATTCGGGCGCCGCGCCGGAAGAGGCCCCGCGCACCGTGGTTCCCCGCACGGTGTGTGGATGGTGTGACACGTCCCCCACCTGGACCGATATCAGGAACCACGGGTGTCGCCCATTCGTCATGGGCACAGAACCGCCGCACCCGGGGCGGCAGGACAAGTACCGTCATCGCCTAGGGTCATTGGCGAGGCTCGTGTGATGGCAGCAAGGCAGTAAGGACAGCTCCATGGTGCAGGCGTACAAGACGGAGACCGGAAGCGGCGGCCCGGAGACCCTCGTCGGCGGACCCCGTGCCCGGCGTCCGTTCGCCCGCTGGCGCGGTGACCGGGGCATCTGGCGGCGCGGGATCGTGCTGGCGGTCTGCGCGGTCCTGGTCGCCCTGGTGATGATCTTCCACGCGCAGATCCCCAACCGGATCGGCAATCTGGGCAGTCTCGGGGAGACCTTCCTCCCCTGGCTCGCTGTGATCTTCGTCCCGGTGCTCTTCGCCGCCGCGCTCTGGCGGCGCTCGGCGACCGCCCTGATCGCGGTGCTGCTGCCGGCCGTGGTCTGGCTCAACCTCTTCGGCGGGCTGCTCACCGACAAGTCCACCGGCGGCGGCGATCTGACCGTCGCCAGCCACAACGTCAACGCCGAGAACCCCGACCCCGAGGGCACGGCCGCGAAGGTCGCCGCGTCCGGCGCGGATGTGCTGGCGCTCCAGGAGCTGGCCCAGGGTCAGGTGAAGACGTACGAGAAGGCGCTCTCCTCCACCTACAAGTACCACTCGGTGCAGGGCACGGTCGGGCTGTGGAGCAAGTACCCGCTGGCCGGCACCAAGCCGGTGGGAATCCGGATGGGGTGGACCCGCGCGATGCGCACCACCGTGGCGACCCCCCAGGGCGAAGTCGCGGTGTACGTCGCCCATATGCCGTCCGTACGGGTGAAGATGCGCGCCGGTTTCACCGCCGGGCAGCGCGACGACAGCGCCGACGCGCTCGGCGAGGCGATCTCCCGGGAGCGCTCCGGCAAGGTGGTGCTGCTCGGCGACCTCAACGGCACGATGAACGACCGGGCGCTGAACGCGGTCACCTCCCAGATGCGTTCGACCCAGGGCGCGGCGGGCGACGGCTTCGGCTTCAGCTGGCCGGCCTCCTTCCCGCTGGCGCGGATCGACCAGATCCTGGTGAAGGGCGTCGAGCCGGTGTCGTCCTGGACGCTGCCCCGCACGGACAGCGACCATCTGCCGGTCGCGGCGCGCGTCCAGCTCTGAACGGCGGACGGCGAGGGGCCCCGGAGCAGCGCGCTCCGGGGCCCCTCGCCGTCGCGGTGCGGCGTCAGCGCGCCGTCGACTCCCGCCAGCGGTTGGTGATCGGCAGCCGGCGGTCCTTGCCGAAGCCCTTCGCCGAGATCTTCGTGCCCGGCGGGTACTGCCGCCGCTTGTACTCGGCGGTGTCGACCATCCGCAGGGTCCGCGCCACCAGCTCCTCGTCGAACCCGGCGGCCACGATCTCGTCCTTGCCCCGGTCCCGGTCCACATACAGCTCCAGGACGCGGTCCAGGACGTTGTAGTCCGGCAGCGAGTCGGTGTCCATCTGCCCGGGGCGCAGCTCCGCGCTCGGGGGCTTGGTGATGGACGCCTCCGGGATCGGCGGGGTCTGCCCGCGCTCCGCCGCGGCCCGGTTGCGCCACTCGGCCAGCCGGAAGACCGTCGTCTTGTAGACGTCCTTGATGGGGCCGTACGCGCCGACGGAGTCGCCGTAGAGCGTGGAGTACCCCACCGCCAGCTCGGACTTGTTGCCCGGGGCCAGCACGATGTGGCCCTCCTGGTTGGAGACGGCCATCAGCAGGGTGCCGCGCAGCCGGGACTGGAGGTTCTCCTCCGCGAGGCCGGTCAGGCCCAGCGAGCCCATGTACGCGTCGAACATCGGCTCGATCGACACGGTGCGGAAGTTGAGGCCGGTGCGGCGGGCCAGCTCGGCGGCGTCGTCCCGGGAGTGCCCGGAGGAGTACTTGGACGGCATGGAGATGCCGTGGACGTTCCGCGCGCCGACCGCGTCGCAGGCGATGGCGGCGACCAGCGCGGAGTCGATCCCGCCGGAGAGGCCGACGAGGACGGAGCGGAAGCCGTTCTTGGCGGCGTACGCGCGCAGGCCGACCACCAGTGCCGAGTAGATCTCCTCGTCGTCGTCGAGGCGCTCGGCGTAGCCGCCGGTCAGCTCCGGCTCGTACGCCGGGAAGGGGTCGGCGGAGATGACGGCGTGCTCGACGCGGAGGCCGTCGTCGACGGTGCCCGAGGGGATCTCGCCGGCGGCCGGCAGCTCCAGGTCGAGGACGACACAGCCCTCCGAGAACTGCGGGGCGCGGGCGATGACCTCGCCCGCCGCGTCGACCACGATCGAGTCGCCGTCGAAGACCAGCTCGTCCTGGCCGCCGATCATCGCCAGGTAGGCGGTGGTGCAGCCGGCCTCCTGGGCGCGCTTGGCGACCAGCTCCAGCCGGGTGTCGTCCTTGTCGCGCTCGTAGGGCGAGGCGTTGATGGAGAGCAGCAGGCCGGCGCCGGCGGAGCGGGCGGCGGGGACACGGCCGCCGTCCTGCCAGAGGTCCTCGCAGATGGCGAGGGCCACATCGATGCCGCCGACGCGGATCATGGGGAGGGTGTCGCCGGGGACGAAGTAGCGGAACTCGTCGAAGACGCCGTAGTTGGGGAGGTGGTGCTTGGCGAACCGCAGCGCCACCTCGCCCCGGTGCAGCACGGCGGCGGCGTTGCGCGGGGTGCCGGCGGGCTGCCCGTACCTCGGCTGGGCGCTCTCGGAGCGGTCCAGATACCCGACGAGGACGGGCAGCTCGCCCAGCCCCTCCTCGGCCAGCCGCCGGGCGAGGGCGCGCAGGGCGGCGCGGGAGGCCTCGACGAAGGAGGACCGCAGGGCGAGGTCCTCCACCGGGTAGCCGGTGAGCACCATCTCGGGGAAGGCGACCAGGTGGGCGCCCTGCTCGGCGGAGTGCCGGGTCCAGTGGAGGATTGACTCGGTGTTGCCGGGGAGGTCGCCGACGGTGGAGTCGATCTGATTCAGGGCGAGGCGAAGTTGAGGCACGCCTCCCAGTGTAATCGTCTCTCTGACGCAATGCCCCTCCCCGCCCCCCCCGAACCCAGCTCGGGCGCCGGCCCCGAGCCCCCGCTCCTCAATCGCCGGAGGGGCTGAGAGATCCAGCCGGTCCGGCACACCCAGCCCGTCCGGCGTTTGAGGACGGACCCCGGGCCACAGGAGCCCGCGCCGGGCGGACCCGAGGGGCCGGGCCTCCCCGCGCCGGGCGGACCCCAGGGGCCGCGTCCCCCGCGCCGGGTGGCGGCTGCCCCGGCGGGGGGCTCGGGGATCATGGAGGGATGATCGCCGCACTTCTCGGGGGCGGGGCGCTCGTCTACACCGCCTGGCTCATCGAACCCGCCCTCAACACCGGCCTCCACCCCCTCCACTCCTACGTCAGCGAACTCGCCGCCCAGAACCAGCCCTTCGGCACCCTCTTCCGCACCACCGACCTCCTCGCCGGCCTCCTCGTCCTCGCCGGCGCCCTCTGGGCCCTGCTCCGCACCCCCCGCACGCCCTGGGCCCTGATCGGGTGGGGCGGCGTCGCGCTCTTCGGCGCCGCCACCGCCATCGACTCACGGCTCCCGCTGAGCTGCGCCCCCACCGACGACGCCGCCTGCGCCGCCCGCGAGGCCGCCGGACTCGTCCCCGCGACCCACACCGCCCACGCCGTCAGCTCCTCCGTCGCCATGACCGGCGCGGTCATCGGCATGGCCGCCCTCACCGTCGCCGCCCGCCGCCACGGCTGGTGGCCGCTGCTCGCCCGTACCGGCCCGCTGCTCGTCGCCCTCGAACTCGCCGCCACCGTCTGGACCCTCGCCTCCGTCGCCGCCTTCACCGCCGGCCACGGCACCTGGGGCCTGGGGGCCGGACAGCGGCTCCAGGTGCTCCTCGTGGCAGTCTGGCTGGGACTGCTCGCGCTCTCCCTGGCGCGGGAGCGCACCGACAAGGCGGTCCAGTGATGTTCGTACGGATCGGAGGCGTACCGCACCATGTGGTCGCCGAGGGCAGCGGCCCCGTCTGTGTGCTCTCCGCCGGCCTCGCGCTGAGCTGGTTCGACTGGGACCCCGTCGTCCCCCTGCTCGCCCCGCACCGCACCGTGGTCCGCTTCGACCGCCCCGGGCACGGGCTCAGCGGCCCCGCCCGGGTCCCCCCGTCCGCCGCCGGTGAGGCGCACCGCGTCGCGGCCGTGCTGGACGCCCTCGGCGCGGACGGCCCCGCCACCGTCGTCGGGCACTCCATCGCCGGGTTCCACGCGGAGGCGTTCGCCCGGCTCCACCCCGCCCGTACCGCCGCCGTGGTGCTGGTCGACTCCAGCGTCGAGGAGCACGCCACCACCCCCGCCGCACCCGCCCTGCGCACCGCCCTCACCCGGGCCGCCGGGGGCGCGCTGGGCGCCCTGGGGCTGCCCGCCGCCCTCGGGCCGTCCGCCCGGCGGGCCGTGGTGCGGCTCTCCAGGACCGGCGGCGGCGACCCGGCCCCCGCCGGCCTGGTGCGCCGCTGCTACTCCACCTCACGCGTGCTGCGCGGCGCCCTCCTGGAGAACACCCACTACCGGGCCGTCGCCGCCGAACTCCTCGCCCTGCGCGCGCACCGCCCCCTGCCGCCCGCCGCGCCGGTCACCGTCCTCGCGGGGACGGACGGCGGCCGGCGCTGGACCGCCCGCCAGCGCGGACTGGCCCTGGAGCTGGGCGCCCGCTTCCGCGAGATCACCCCCGCCGGGCATCTGCTGATGCTGGACCGCCCGGACGCGGTCGCCCGCGCGATCCTCGGCGACCGGGGATGACCGCCGCGCCCCCGGGGAGGCTCACCCCCTGGCGTAGACCCGCTCCACCCACCCCGCGAGCTGCTCGTCCGACAGATGCCCCGCCAGATCCGCCTCGCTGATCATCCCGACCAGCCGCTTGTCCTCGATCACCGGCAGCCGCCGGATCTGGTGCCCCTCCATCTCCCGGAGCACCTCCTCCACCCCCGAGCCCGAGTCGACCCAGCGCGGGGTGCCCCGCGCCATCTCCCCGGCGGTCACCTTCGCGGGGTCGTGGCCCATGGCCACGCACCCGACGACGATGTCCCGGTCGGTGAGGATGCCGCAGAGCCGCTCATCGGCGTCGGCGATGGGCAGCGCGCCCACGTTCAGCTCGCGCATCAGCTGCGCGGCCCGGTCGAGCGTCTCGTGCGCGGGAATCCACTGGGCCCCGGGGTGCATGATGTCCTTGGCGGTGGTCATGGTGTACGCGCCTCCTCACGGGCGGTCTGTGTACAGGCCAGACCATCGTCCGCGGGGCCATTCGGAGTACGCGACCGGTGTAGGCCAAACGGGTGATGGGGGAGAGGGAGCGCGATGGCGGAGCTGACCCTGCGGATCACGGCGCGCGAGCTGCCCGGCGCCGACTGCGGCGGGTACCGGCACGTCCACCTCGGCACCCAGCGCGGGCGCGAGCCCGACCAGCTGGTGCGCGCGGACGCCGCCGAGGCGGTCTTCGAGATCCCGGTCGAGACCGTCACCGCCGCCGACGGCACGCCCGACTTCCGGGGCCCGTACGCGCAGGGCCGGCGCGGCGCCCGGTTCGTCTATCTCACCTGGGGCGAACTGCCGCCGGGCGGGGAGTTCACCATGTTCCGGCGCGCGAAGCTCTTCCTGGCGGATCTGCCCCCCGGGGCGGCGGACGGGGGCACGGCCGAGACGGTGCTCGGCCTCACCGACGACCAGGGCCTGCCCCGGTGCGCCGGCCTCCGCCCACCCCTGGTCACCTGGTCCCTGACCGCCCCCTGACGGCCTCCGGCACGGCCCCGCCCCCTGACGCCTCCGGCACGGCCCCCGGCTCCTGACGGCCTCCGGCACGGGCCCGGCCCCGGCGGACGAACCGCCGGGGCCGGGACACGGGTCGGTCCGCCACGCGTGGTCAGGTACGGACCTGGGCGCCGCGCTCCCGCAGCAGATCCACCATCAGCTCGACCTCCGAGCGCTGGGCGTCCACCATCCCCTGCGCGAGCGTCCTCTCCGCTCCCACGGCGCAGAGCCGTACACAGCCCTCGGCCATGTCGACCCCGCCGTTGTGGTGGACGATCATCAGCTGGAGATACTCGATCTCCGCCTTCTTCCCGCTGAGCTTCCCCAGCCGGGCGAGCTGCTCATCGGTCGCCATCCCGGGCATCAGCGACCCCTCCTCGGCCTTCGCCATGGAGTGACCGCCGTGCCCGCCCTCCCCGTCCGCCATCCACGCCATCGGCTCGGCGTCCGGGGCGACCTTCGGCAGACCCCACAGATCCAGCCAGCCCAGCATCATGCCGCGCTGGTTGGCCTGGGTGTTGGCGATGTCGTACGCGAGACGGCGCACGTCCTCGTCGTCCGTGCGGTCCCGGACGATGAACGACATCTCCACCGCCTGCTGGTGGTGGATGGACATGTCCCGCGCGAACCCGGCGTCCGCCGAGCCCGACACCGGGGTGGCGGGCCCGGAGCGCTCGCCGTCACCGGCGGAGGCGACCGTCGCGGCGCCCGCGAAGAGCAGGGCGAGCACCACCGCCGCGATCGCGGCCCCGTGCGTACGCGTCATCCCCCTCACTTGCCGCTGACCCCGTTGGTGCAGGCCGCGCCCAGCTCAGGGGTCTGCGGGCCCTGGATGTACTTGCCGAAGAACTGCGTCACGCGCTTGTCGTCGGCGCTGTCCACGCTCACCTGCTTGCCCCACGCGGTCAGCATGATCGGGTCGGCCTGGTCCCTGACCGGGCTGATCATCGTGTACGAGGTCTTCTTGACCTTGTCCTCCAGCTTCTTCACCTCGGCCCGGGGCGCCTTGTCGTTGTAGGAGACCCACACCGCGCCGTGCTCCAGCGAGTGCACCGCGTTCTCGTTGGGGATCGGCTCCTTGTAGACATTGCGGTCGCAGTTCATCCACGCCTGGTGGTGGTCCCCGCCGACCGGCGGCTTCTGCGGATAGCTGACGGTCTTGTCCACATGGTTGCGGCCCAGCTTCTTGGCGTCCCAGGACTTCTCCTGCGCGATGGGCTCCTTGGCCATCGCGACTTCCTGCTCCTTCTCCTCGGACTCCTTGTTGAGGACATAGACGCCGAAGCCGACGAGACCGGCCACGACCACACCGCTGAGGGCGATCGTGATGATGCGGCTGCGCCGCTCGCGGGACTGCTCCGCGCGGCGCATGGCCTCTATGCGGGCGCGGCGGTCGTCGCTGTTCTTACGGGAAGCCATGGTGTCGTCCTTCACGGGAGAGATGATCAAGGGGGGTACGCGGGGCGAATGCGGAAGCGGGGGTGTCTAGGTCCGCAGCACCTGAAGGACGTACAGGTCAGGAGCGCGCGGCTGGGCCATGGCGAGCGCCGTCGGCCCCCGGCGGTCGAGCTGCCCGAGGCGCGGGAGCGGCTCCCGGGCGGCCGGCGGGGCGTCCGGCGGCGGCGCGGTCAGCACCGCGGGTCCCGCCACCGGCAGCAGCCCGCAGGCACCCCGGTCGTACGGGCACGAGAAGGCGGGCACCTGCTCGGCCGAGAGGGCGAGCGTGACCGTGGTGGAGTGGTGCTCGGCGGCCGGGCCCAGGCAGATGAAGAGCGCGCCGAGGAACGTCGCCACGGCGCTCAGCAGCGCCGTGGGACGCCTGGTGCGGGCTATCGGCCCGAGCGGCGAACCCCCCATGCTCGCAGATCGTAGCGAGCACGGGCGCCGCGCACCTCATACGGGGCGGGGATACGGCCACCCCGCGACCGGTGCGGGCCCGGTGCGGGACCGGTCCGGGACCTCCGGGCTCGTTTCCCCGGGACCGCTGACCCACAATGGGGCTCGGCCCGGGGTTCGCAATGTGCCGGAAACCCATGGATGGGATGCTCGGGGGAGCAGGCGGCTTGACCAGCAAGGATTGGGTGGAAATGGATAAGCAGCAGGAATTCGTGCTCCGCACGCTCGAAGAGCGTGACATCCGGTTCGTGCGCCTGTGGTTCACCGATGTGCTCGGCTTCCTGAAGTCGGTCGCGGTGGCCCCCGCCGAGCTGGAGCAGGCCTTCGACGAGGGCATCGGCTTCGACGGCTCGGCGATCGAGGGCTTCGCCCGGGTCTATGAGTCCGACATGATCGCCAAGCCGGACCCGGCCACCTTCCAGATCCTCCCCTGGCGCGCGGAGGCCCCCGGCACCGCCCGGATGTTCTGCGACATCCTGATGCCCGACGGCTCGCCGTCCTTCGCCGATCCGCGCTATGTCCTCAAGCGCATCCTGGCGCGGACCTCCGATCTGGGCTTCACCTTCTACACCCACCCCGAGATCGAGTTCTTCCTGCTCAAGGACAAGCCGCTGGACGGCAGCCGCCCGTCGCCCGCGGACAACTCCGGCTACTTCGACCACACCCCGCAGAACGTCGGCATGGACTTCCGCCGCCAGGCGATCACCATGCTGGAGTCGATGGGCATCTCGGTGGAGTTCAGCCACCACGAGGGCGCCCCCGGCCAGCAGGAGATCGATCTGCGGTACGCGGACGCGCTCTCCACCGCCGACAACATCATGACCTTCCGGCTGGTGATGAAGCAGGTGGCGCTGGAGCAGGGTGTCCAGGCGACCTTCATGCCGAAGCCGTTCAGCGAGTACCCCGGCTCGGGGATGCACACCCACCTCTCCCTCTTCGAGGGCGACCGCAACGCCTTCTACGAGTCCGGCGCCGAGTACCAGCTCTCCAAGGTCGGCCGCTCCTTCATCGCCGGTCTGCTCCGGCACGCGGCGGAGATCTCCGCCGTCACCAACCAGTGGGTCAACTCCTACAAGCGCATCTGGGGCGGCTCGGCCCGCAGCGCGGGCGCCGGCGGCGAGGCACCCTCGTACATCTGCTGGGGCCACAACAACCGCTCCGCGCTGATCCGCGTCCCCATGTACAAGCCCGGCAAGACGGGCTCCTCCCGGGTCGAGGTCCGCTCCATCGACTCCGGCGCCAACCCCTATCTGACCTACGCGGTCCTGCTGGCGGCGGGCCTCAAGGGCATCGAGGAGGGGTACGAGCTGCCGCCGGGCGCCGACGACGACGTCTGGGCGCTGTCGGACGCCGAGCGCCGCGCGATGGGCATCGAGCCGCTGCCGCAGAACCTGGGCGAGGCGATCGCCCTGATGGAGCGGAGCGAGCTGGTGGCCGAGACGCTGGGGGAGCATGTCTTCGACTTCTTCCTCCGCAACAAGAAGCAGGAGTGGGAGGAGTACCGCTCCGAGGTCACCGCCTTCGAGCTGCGGAAGAACCTGCCGGTGCTGTAGTCCCGCGCCGCAGCCATGCGGCCGTCCCCCGCCGGCGGCCGTCCCCCGCAGGTGGCCCCCGGCGGTGGCCGGAGCGGTCCGGCCGCCGGCGGGGGCCTCTCGTCCAAGGCTCCCCAACTCCCCTTTCCCAGCAGGGGATACGCCGAAAAGGGCGGTCTGTCTGTGATCGCGTCCGGCATCTACAGTGATGTGGAAGTTCCGATGCTGAAGCCTTCGACGATCTTCAGGGAGTCCTCATGCCCGGTGCCACCCGCGCCCACGACCCCGCCGACCCGCTGCGCGACATCGACACATCGAAGCCGCACACGGCCCGGATCTACGATGTCTTTCTCGGCGGGAGCGCCAGTTTCCCGGTCGACCGCGAGGCCGCCAAGGCGGCGCTCGCCCACAATCCCCGCGGGTACCTCGACATCCGCCACAACCGCGACTTCTTACGGCGGGCGGTGACCCACCTGGTCACCGAGGCCGGCATACGCCAGTTCCTCGACATAGGCACCGGCCTGCCCACGCAGGACAATGTCCACCAGATCGCCCAGCGCCTGGCCCCCGAGTCCCGGGTCGTCTACACCGACCACGACCCCGTCGTCCTCGCCCAGGCCCGCGCCCTGCTCGCCTCCGGGCCCCAGGGCCGCACCGACTACCTCCATGTCGATCTGCACGAGCCCGCCGACATCCTGAGCGGCGCGGCGCGGACCCTGGACTTCGACCGGCCGGTCGCCCTGGTCCTCGCCGCGATTCTGCACTTCGTCGAGGACGAGCCGGCCCACCGGGCCGCCAAGAACCTCCTCGACGCCCTGCCGTCCGGCAGCGCGCTGATCTTCAGCCACCTCAGTGACGACTTCAACCCCGAGTCCGCCCGCGCGGTCGCCGCGTCCTACAAGGGGCGCGGGGTCGACTTCGTCCTGCGCAGCCGGGAGCGGGTCGCCGAGTTCGCCACCCGTAACGGACTGGAGATCGTCGAGCCCGGAGTCGTCCAGACCTACCGCTGGCGCCCGGACCACGCGCCGGACGCGGTCCGGCTCACCGCCGAGCCCGCCGGAGCGGGGGACGGGGCCGAGGAGCTGGACGAGCTGGACCGCACCAAGTACCTGGACATCCACGATGTGACCGAGACCGACATCAACATCTGCGGGATGGTCGCCGTCAAGCCCTGACCCCGCCTGTCCCTCCCTCCCGGCGGAACCGGCCGGTCCGGGGCGTCCGGGGCGTCCGGGGAGCCGCGCGAGGTGGCCGCGGCTCCCCGGGATGCGGAGTCCGGGGTGTGCGGTGACCCTGGAGACGTGGGGGAAACGCGGTGAAAGGGATGACCCATGTCCGTGATGGACAAGCTCAAGCAGATGCTCAAGGGCCACGAGTCCCAGGTCGACAAGGGGGTCGACAAGGCGGGAGACGCCGTCGACTCCAAGACCCAGGGCAAGTACAGCCGCCAGGTCGACACCGGTCAGGACAAGCTGAAGGACCAGTACGGCACGGGCCGCAAGGACCAGCCGCCACAGGTCTGACCCGGCCGGTACGGCCCCGGCGACAGCGACAGCGGCGGCGCCCGCCCGCGCGGCCCGGACAGCGGCTGCCCGGCCCGGATCACCGGCGAGAGCCGGGAGCGGTGACCGGAGGGCGACCGGTGAGCGACAGGAGGTGCCGGCGGGCGGTGACCCGCCGGCACCTCCTCCGCGCCGGCACCTCCTCCGCGCCGGCACCTCCTCCGCGCCGGCGCTCCTTCGCCTCCGCGCCCCTCCGCGTCAGCGCGCGGCCACTACGGCCGGGTGAACCGCCAGCGGGTCTGGGCATAGGGCGCCTTGGCGAATCCGAAGGCCGTGCGCGGCTCCACCCGGAACACCAGGGCCCGGCCGCCGTCGCCCACGAAGGCGCCGTCCCGGACCTCGAAGGTCCACTCCTCGCCGTACTTCCCGAGGAACGCGGCGGCCACCTCCCGCAGCCGGGCCTCGTCCGTCAGCGCGACCGCCTCCCCCTCCACCACCAGGTCGAACCCCTCCCTCAGGGTGTCGGTGCCGGTGGTGAGCACCACCTCCCGGTTCTCCCGGAGGTTCAGCGCCTTGCGCTCGTCGGGCCCGGTGCAGAAGTGCAGCGCTCCGTCCAGCCAGACGGCGATCAGCGGGGTGACATGCGGGCGGCCGTCCGGGCGTACCGTCGACAGCCAGAAGACCTCCGCCGCCGTCAGCCGCCCGACCGCGCCGGACCACCCCTCGGCCGCCGCCCCCTCCTCGCTGTAGCGGGCGTCCAGTTCGGTGCGCGGGGCTGTCTCCGTCATGGTCGTGACCTCTTCCTCGAAAGCGCGGTGCCGGCGTCGTGCCGCCGTGGTGCCGACCGCCGGAGCGGCCGGTACTCATCGCTCCAGGGATGATCATTTCGTTCGGCGGGGCCGCCCTGCGGCTAGTCTCGGTCCCACGGGCCTTGATCGCAGGACGGGGCGCGGTGCGCGAGACACGGGACGGGTGATGCGGCACCCCTCCCAGAACGAGGAGACGGCGACCATGACGGCGGCACCCGGGCGCAGGAGCAGTACCTTCACACGGCTGCTGCGGCACGGCTTCACCGACCCCGGTGTCGCCGAGCGGCTGCTCGACCTCCCCGACATGGCGGCCGTCCACGACGACGCGGTACTGCTGGAGGCGCTCGGCGCGGTCGCCGATCCCGATCTCGCGCTGCGCAGCCTGGTCCGCCTGGTCGACGCGGAGCGGGAGGCCGACCGCCGCGTACTCCTCGACACCCTCGTCACCGCGAAACCCCTGCGCGACCGGCTCCTCGGCGTCCTCGGCGCTTCCGAGGCCCTCGGCGACCACCTCGCCCGCCACCCCGGCGACTGGCAGGCCCTCACCACCTGGGAGTCGGTCGATCTGCACCCCGGCGTCGCCGAGTTCGAGCAGGGCCTCGCCGGTGCCGACGACCCCGTGTCGCTGCGGATCGCCTACCGGCGCTGTCTGCTCGCCATCGCCGCGCGCGACGTCTGCGGCACCACCGATGTCGCCGAGGCCGCCGCCGAACTGGCCGACCTCGCCACCGCCACCCTGCGCGCCGCCCTGGCCATCGCCCGCGCCGCCGCGCCCGAGGACGCCGCGCTCTGCCGGCTCGCCGTGATCGCGCTCGGCAAGTGCGGCGGCCATGAACTCAACTACGTCTCCGACGTCGATGTCGTCTTCGTCGCCGAACCGGCGGGCGGCGCCGAGGAGAACCCCGCGATCCAGGCCGCGACCCGGCTCGCCTCCCATCTGATGCGGATCTGCTCCGAGACCACCGTCGAGGGCACCATCTGGCCGGTGGACGCCAATCTGCGCCCCGAGGGGCGCAACGGCCCCCTGGTGCGCACCCTCTCCAGCCATCTCGCCTACTACCAGCGGTGGGCCAAGACCTGGGAGTTCCAGGCCCTCCTCAAGGCCCGGCCCGTCGCGGGGGACCCCGCACTCGGCGACGCGTACATCGACGCCGTCTCCCCGCTCGTCTGGCAGGCCGCCGAGCGGGAGAACTTCGTCCCCGACGTCCAGAAGATGCGCCGCCGGGTCATCGACAACATCCCCGCCGCCGAGGTGGAACGGGAGCTGAAGCTCGGACCCGGCGGGCTGCGGGACGTGGAATTCGCCGTCCAGCTCCTCCAGTTGGTGCACGGGCGCAGCGACACCACCCTGCGCAGCGGCTCCACCCTGAAGGCCCTCCAGGCGCTGGCCGCCGGCGGCTATGTGGGCCGCGCGGACGCCGGACAGCTCGACGAGGCGTACCGCTTCCTCCGCTCCATGGAGCACCGCATCCAGCTCTACCGGCTGCGCCGCACCCACCTCGTCCCGGAGGAACCGGCCGATCTGCGCCGGCTCGGGCGCTCCCTCGGCATGCGGATGGACCCCGTCTTCGAGCTGAACCGCGAGTGGCGCCGGCACGCCTCCGTCGTGCGCCGGCTGCACGAGAAGCTCTTCTACCGGCCGCTCCTCGACGCGGTCGCCCAGCTCGCGCCCGGCGAGGCCCGGCTGAGCACCAAGGCCGCCGGGCAGCGACTGGAGGCCCTCGGCTACGCCGACCCGGCCGCCGCCCTGCGCCATCTGGAGGCGCTCGCCTCCGGCGTCACCCGCAAGTCCGCCATCCAGCGGACGCTGCTGCCGGTGCTGCTCGGCTGGTTCGCCGACTCCGCCGACCCGGACGCCGGGCTCCTCGGGTTCCGCAAGGTCTCCGACGCGCTCGGCAAGACGCCCTGGTATCTGCGGCTGCTCCGCGACGAGGGCGCGGCGGCGGAGAATCTCGCGCGGGTGCTCTCCGCCGGACGGTTCGCCCCCGACCTCCTGCTGCGGGCCCCCGAGGCGGTCGCCATCCTGGGCGACCCCGGCGGGCTGAAGCCGCGCGGCCGGGAGCACCTGGAACCGGAGATCCTCGCGGCCGTCGGCCGGGCGCAGACCGCCGAGGCCGGGGTCGCGGTGGCGCGCGGGGTGCGGCGGCGGGAGCTGTTCCGGACCGCGGCCGCCGACCTCATCGGCTCGTACGGCACCGAGGAGAACCCGGCGCAGACGGACACGGGCGCCCTGGTCGACCAGGTCGGCAACGCCGTCACCGACCTCAACGCGGCGACACTCGCCGGCGCGCTGCGGGCGGCGGTGGGGGAGCAGTGGGGCGACCGGCTGCCGACCCGGTTCGCCGTCATCGGGATGGGCCGCTTCGGCGGCCACGAGCTGGGGTACGGCTCCGACGCGGATGTCCTCTTCGTCCACGAGCCGCGCGAGGGCGACGACGAACAGGAGGCGCGGAACGCCGCGAACGCGGTGGTCACCCAGATGCGGCGGCTCCTCCAGCTCCCCGCCGCCGACCCGCCGCTGCTGATCGACGCCGACCTCCGCCCGGAGGGCAAGAGCGGCCCGCTGGTCCGCACCCTCGCGTCGTACGAGGCCTACTACCGGCGCTGGTCCCTCGGATGGGAGGCGCAGGCGCTGCTGCGCGCCGAGCCGATGGCGGGGGACCGGGAGCTGGGTGCCCGCTTCATCGAGCTGATCGACCCGCTGCGCTATCCCCTGGAGGGGATCGGGGAGGACGCGGTACGGGAGATCCGCAGGCTGAAGGCCCGGATGGAGTCCGAACGGATGCCGCGCGGCGCCGACCCCACCCTGCACACCAAGCTCGGCCGGGGCGGGCTCAGCGATGTGGAGTGGACGGTCCAGCTCATCCAGATGCGCCACGCCTGGGCCGAACCGGGCCTGCGCACCACCCGCACCCGCCGCGCCCTGGCGGCGGCGCACGCCGCGCGGCTGATCTCCACGGAGGACGCGCAGATTCTGGACGAGGCGTGGGTGCTGGCTTCGCGGGTGCGGAACGGGGTGATGCTGGTGCGGGGCAGGGCGGGGGACACGTTTCCGTCGGACGGGAGGGAGTTGGCGGCGGTGGGGAGGTATCTGGGGTATGAGCCCGGGCATGTGGGGGACATGCTGGACGACTACCGCCGCACCACGCGCCGCGCCCGCGCGGTGATGGAGAGTCTCTTCTACGACGCCTGACCCCGGGACCCCGCTCCACAGGACCGGGCAGCCCGGACCGGTCCCGCGTCCGGGGACGGCCCTGTG
This sequence comes from Streptomyces sp. NPDC001985, assembly GCF_040296845.1. Taxonomy (NCBI): domain Bacteria; kingdom Bacillati; phylum Actinomycetota; class Actinomycetes; order Kitasatosporales; family Streptomycetaceae; genus Streptomyces; species Streptomyces sp. NPDC001985. Next base: position 57,874 of record NZ_JBEOYB010000004.1, on the reverse strand, counting down.
CGACACGAGACCCGCACGGTGCGGGTCCGGGGCGGGGGCCGGCCCCCGAGCCCCCGCTCCTCAATCGCCGGAGGGGCTGGATGGCGCGCCTCGGCTCGGCGGCGGGTCACGGGAGCAGCAGCTCCCGGAAACCCCGGACACAGGCACCGAGCGCCAGCTCGAACGCGGCCTCCGCCCGCCCCTCCGGCTCCGCCTCCAGCGCCCGCACCAACCCCGGCACCCTCCCCCCCTCCTCCCCCAACTCCCACATCCCCTCCGGCCCCGCCCCCTCCAGCGCCGCCCCCAGCACCACGTTCTCCAGCGCCACAATCACCCGCATCACCTCTCCCACCCGAAACCCCGCCCCCAGCAGCACCCCCACCACCGCCTCGTACTGCGCCAGCACCCTCGGCGCCCGCACCGGGGACGCCAGCAGCAGCGGGATCACCCTCGGGTGCGCCGCGAAGGCCGCGCGGTAGGAGCGGGCCCAGGCCGGCAGGGCCTCGTCCCAGGGGAGCGTCCCGAGCATCGACGCGTCGATCGCCTCGCACACCCGCTCCCGCAGCAGCTCGACGATCCCCTCCCGCCCGTCCACATGGTGGTAGATCGACCCCGTCCGCACCCCCAGCCGCCGCGCGATCTCCGGCACGCTGAACCCGCCCGTCCCGTCCACCTGCCGCAGCGCCTCCGTGGTGATCCGCTGCCGGTCGATCAGTGCTGTGCGCGGCCGTCCCATGGTGTTTCTCTCCCCGCCGACTCTTCCCCGCTGCGTCCCCCGGAGGTTACATTGCCAAAACCGAAACCCTTTAGGTTTATGGAGTGAACCGTGCCCACAGCCGACCTCGTCCTGACCGGCGCCAGGGTCCGCACCCTGGACCCCGGCCGCCCGTACGCCTCCGCCGTCGCCGTCAAGGACGGGCTGATCGCCGCCGTCGGCGACGAGCGCGATGTACGGGAGTGGCGCGGCCCCGGCACCGAGACCGCCGACCTCGCCGGCGCCCATCTCACCCCCGGCTGGACCGACGCCCACAGCCACCCCGTCTGGGGCCTGGAGCTGGCCACCGGCACCGATCTCTCCGCCGTCACCACCCTGGCGGAGCTGAACGCCGCGCTCCGTGCCGCCCCCCGTGCCGACGGCTGGATTCTCGGCCACGGCCTCGACCACAACGCCTTCGAGGGCCGCCCCCTCCACCACTCCCTCATCGCCGGCGCCGTCGACGGCGCCCCCGCCCACCTCCGCCTGTACGACGGCCACTCCGCCCTCGTCAGCGAACGGGCCCTGACCCTCGCCGGCATCGAAGGACCGCGCGCCTTCGACCAGCGGGCCAGCGTCGTCTGCGACAGCGACGGCCGCCCCACCGGGCACCTCGTCGAGTCCGCCGCCATGGACCTGGTCGCGCCCCTGCTCCCCGGCACCCCCGAGGCCGAGCGCGGCGACCGCCTCGTCGAACTCCTCACCGCCATGGCCGCCACCGGACTCACCTCCGCCCATGTGATGGACCTCGACGGCGACACCCTCCGGCTGCTCACCTCCGTGGAGGAGAAGCGCGAACTCCCGCTGCGCCTGCGCCTCGCCCCCTGGTGCATGCCCGGCGCCGGCCCCGCCGAACTGGGCGGACTCGTCGCGCTCCAGCGCGAGCGGGGCCGCACCTGGCGGGTCGGCGGGGTGAAGTTCTTCATGGACGGCACCGTGGAGGGCGGCACGGCCTGGCTGGAGCACGCCGACTGCCACGGCGAGGGCACGGACGCCTTCTGGCCCGACCCCGCCGCGTACAGCACGGCGGTACGGGTCCTGCACCGCGCCGGGGTCGCGACGGCGACCCACGCGATCGGCGACGCGGCGGTACGCCATGTGCTGGACACCGTGGAATCCCTCGGCCCCACCGGGCCGCGCCACCGGATCGAGCACATCGAGACCGTCCCGGACGGGCAGCTCGGCCGGTTCGCCCGGCTCGGGGTGAGCGCCTCGATGCAGCCCCCGCACGCCGCGTACACCCGGACCGACCACACCGACGAGTGGTCGAAGCGGCTCGGCGCCGAACGGGCCTCCCACGCCTGGCGTCTGCGCGACCTCCGCGACGCGGGCGCGGTCCTGGCGCTCGGCTCCGACTGGCCCATCGCGCACTTCGACGCCCGCCAGATCCTGGCCACCGCCCGCACCCCCCGGGGCGCCGCCGCCGGCCCCGGCCTCACCGGCCAGGAGGCCCTGGAGGGCCTCACCACCCACGCCGCCGTCGCGGCGGGCGAACAGCACATCGCGGGCCGGATCACCCCCGGCCACCGCGCCGACCTCACCGCCCTCGCCATCGACCCCGTGGCGGCGGACGCCGACGAACTCGGCGACGCGCCGGTGGTGCTGACGGTGACCGCGGGGAGGATCGTGCACCGGGCCTGAGCAGCGTGATCACGTGATGGTCCCTTCCTCGCCCGGTCGCCCTGGCGCAGAATCCCGCCATGGGATTCAGGGGAGCCAAGGGGCTGCTGGGACTGGTCGCGCTGGCTCTGCTGGCCACCGGCTGCTCAGCCGGGGAACAGAAGCGCGCCGCCGCGGCCATCGAGGTGGACAGGCCCGTCACCCTCGTGGACGAAGCGGTGCGGATACGGATCACCGGGCTGAACGCGGGCGAGAGGGTGACCGTCACCGCCGAGGCGGACGACAGGGCGGGCACCTGGAAGGGGGAGGCCCGCTTCACGGCGGACCGGCGGGGCGTGGTCGACCTCACCCGGGCGAAGCCGCTCTCGGGGACGTACGCGGGTGCCGACGGGATGGGGCTCTTCTGGTCCATGGAGGCGCCGCCCGGAGGCGAGTCCAGAAGGTCGTTCGAGCAGCTCTTCCCGGAACAGGAGAGGGACTTCACGGTCCTGCTGTCGGCCACCGGGGACGACCGGCCCGCCGCCCGGCGCGAGATCACCCGCGTCCGGATGGCCGAGGGGGTCGGCTCGCGTGCGCTCCTGCTGAAGCAGGACAAGGTCGCCGGGCGGCTCTACCAGCCGCCGCAGGGCACCCCGAAGCGGGCCCCCGTACTGATCTTCGGCGGGTCCGAGGGCGGCGGGGACTACACGCGCCCCGAGGCCGCGCTCCTCGCCTCGCGCGGCCACCCCACGCTCTCCCTCTGCTACTTCGGCTGCGACGGCCTCCCGAAGGAGCTGGCGAACATTCCCCTGGAGTACTTCGCCGAAGGGGCCCGCCTGGTGGCGAGGCAGCCCGGGGCGAAGCCCGGCGGGGTGGTGGCCATCGGGGCCTCCCGGGGGACGGAGCCGGCCCAGTTGCTGGCCCAGTACTACCCGGACGTCGTCCGCGACGCGGTCGTGTTCGCACCGACGGACCAGATCGTGACCGGCTTCCCCGACATGTCGAAGCCCGCCTGGCTGCGGGGCGGGAAGCCCTTCCCCGAGGGGTTCCCGATCCCGTACGACCAGGTGCGCGGAACGGTCCTCGCGATAGCCGGGGGGAAGGACACGCTGTGGGACACCCGTAAGTCCTCCGAGTCGATCGCCGCCCGCCGGGGTACCGCGGAGCCGCACCGCGCCCTGATCCACCCCGGGGCGGGCCACGCCCTGAACTCGTACCCGCACACCCCCCGGAGCACGTTCTCGTGGGCGGCGGACCTCCAGGACTTCATCTCCATGGGAGGGAGCCGCCCGGCGGACGCGAAGGCCCGCGCACAGGCGTGGCCGGAGGTCCTGCGGGTGCTGACCCGCTGAGCCCCCTGCGGGGGGCTTGGCCCGGGGGGCCTTGTGCCTGAGCCCCGGGTTCCGGGAGCCCTTCGCCTCCCACCCACCCGCCCAAGGCTGTGGTGGAGGTCCACCCCCGCAGCCGCGGGGACCACCCCCCGCACCCCCTTGCAGCGGCTTCTGGACGGGACCACCCCCGCGTGCGCGGGGACCACGCCGAGCACCACTGGCGGGCCGTTCTCCACGGGGGACCAATCGCCTCCAGGGTGATCATCTTGGCGTAGCCGGGACCACCCCCGCGTGCGCGGGGACCATTCGACGTCGGCGTCAGGGCTGGTGGAGAAGGTGGGACCACCCCCGCATGCGCGGGGACCACAAGGTTCTGACCAGCGTCGATATGACGCTGGCGGGACCACCCCCGCATGCGCGGGGACCACCCTTGCGCACGGTGATGTCGGAGACGCCGTGTGGGACCACCCCCGCGTGCGCGGGGACCACCAGCAGGAGAAGCTGGAAAAGGCCATGGACAAGGGACCACCCCCGCGTGCGCGGGGACCACTCAACCGTGAGCTGGAACCCCACGGACTGCGGCGGACCACCCCCGCGTGCGCGGGGACCACATTCCGTCTGCTGCGTCGCCCCGGTAGCCGAGCGGACCACCCCCGCGTGCGCGGGGACCACGGCCTCCGGAGTGGGCGCGGGCACGTCCCCCGGGGACCACCCCCGCGTGCGCGGGGACCACGCGCGGAGCGACTCCGCGAGATTGTTCCCCGGCGGACCACCCCCGCGTGCGCGGGGACCACACTTCGCCACCTGCGGTTTTACGCAGGCCAGGCCCCGATTCTCTTTACTTCCTGAGCATCGGGCATTGCACACCTTCCGGTGCTTCCCGGACAGGTACCCCCGACAGCGGGCCCCACCCTCAGGTGAACTCACCCTCGCGTACCGCCGTGACGAAGGCCGTGAACGCGGACGGCGCCAGCATGAGCGCCGGGCCGTGCGGGTCCTTGCTGTCGCGGAGAGGGACGACATGGGTGATGCCTTCGCCTACCTCAAGGCAGTTTCCACCGTTGGTGCTGTGGCTGCTCTTGCGCCAGGTCACCGGCAGGGTGCTCGCGCCGACCTCAACGCAGTTCCCGCCATTGTTGGCGCTGTAGCTGCTCTTGCGCCAAGTGACTGGCAGGGTGCTCGCGCCGACCTCGACGCAGTTGCCGCCATTGCTACTGCTGTAGCTGCTCTTGTGCCATGCGACGGGCAACTCGCTCGCGTGGATCATTGCTTCAGTCCTTCCAGGTGCGCGCCGATCAACTCGGCTGACGCCTCGGGAGACAAGGCTACGGCTCTGAGCAGATCATAGGCACGGGCCGCCGCATCCACCTCTGCCGCGTCGAGAGCGATGCGGCCCTGGGAGAAGCCGTCCACATAGAGCACGTCCGGATCTTCCTCGAAGCCCAGGATTTGGAAGGCGCCGGCAAGGGCGGCATGAACGGGAACGCTCCGAGGGATCACCTGAATCACAGTGCGGGACTCCCTGCCCGCTTCCAGGAGGCGCTGAAGCTGGGCTTGCATGATCGCCCTCCCACCGACGTGCCTGAGCAGCACATACTCCTCCATGATGAACCAGAGCCTGGGCGGGACCTCCCGTTCGAACAGTCTCTGCCGACTTATGCGAGCCGCGACCAAGTCCTCAGCGTCCACCGCGTCGCCCGTACTCACGATCGCTCGTGCGTACTCCTCCGTTTGCAGCAGTCCAGGCATGACGAGGTTCTCGAACGAGCGGACAGACGTCGCATCCGGCTCCAACTCGATGTACGGCAGAAACCACGACGGGTACGCATGGTGAATCACCAGCGGGTACAGCCTCCCGAAGTGCCCCCCGGTCCCCAGCGCGGCATCAAGATCCGTCGCCAGCTCCTCCGACGGCACCCGCTTCGCCGCCTCGATCTTGCTGATCATCGATTGCGTCGTATGCGCCGCCCTCGCCAATTTCCCCTGCGACATCCCCACCTCAGTTCGAATCCGGCACAACTCGCACCCGAAGAAAGCGAGCAACGACCTCGTCGGGTCCGGTCCATCGGTCTCAGCGGTCACGCGCGCACCCGCCTCTCATGACTCTCGGCCTGTCATGGCGCCACACCTGTCGCGCCACCACGCGCAGAGCGACTCTAGAACTACAAAGAGTCATGTGTCCGGAGAAAGGTGCAGAAAGACATGACAAAGGGAACTCCCTATGAACCGACCGCAGGTGACGTTGTCAGGGACGCGGCCGGAAAGCGCATTGGCCGCGTCATGGGCCGGGTCGGCGGGCGTATCCAGCTCCGGCCGCTCAATGGCGGACGGGAATGGGACGCCCTTCCCGAGGACCTGACCCCCGCCGTCCAGTCCGACGCCATGAGCGCGGCCGTCGCCGAGGCCAACGCGCAGAGCCGCTGGGGGGCGGTCAAGTGACGGAGCGGGCTCCCGTGCGCCGGATCTGCGGGGCGACCATCACCCTTCCCCTGCGGCTGCTCGTCCTGGCCCTGGACATCACCCCCGCCGAGCAGGGGCATCCGCTCGAAGTGGTGACCCGGCTCCGCTGCGGGCTCGAAGAGCACCCCGACGGGCCGCATTTCGACCTCGTGCGCGAATTGGACGACGCGAGCCGGGGCGAGGTCTGGACCTGGTGGGACGAGGGCCGCAGCCCCGAAGCCGTCGGGCTTCTCCCCGACTGCCCCGCCGACAACGGCGAGGCGGCCGGCGCGAACGACGCCTGTGCGCTCTTCGATGGGCACTTCGGCGCGCACAGCTTCGCCTTCGTCGATCCGGAGTACGAGGCCGTCCTCGCCTCCCTCGAATTCGCCGAAGCCGAAGCCGAAGCCGAAGCTCACCTCCCTCACCCTCGCTGAATCGAAAAGGGGTGGTTCTCCGCGCATCCCGGAGAACCACCACCACTCCTATCGCCACTTCTGGTGGCCCTTCCCGTTGCAGTCCCACTGGAACGCCCCCACCCCGTCCCCGAACCCGCCACCATAAATCTCCAGGCACTTTCCGGAGTTGTGGTTGACGATGGTCCAGGTGCCGTCCCCATTCGGGGTGATCCGCCACTTCTGCCAGTTCACCCCGCTGCATGTGCGCTGGGCGACACCCACCCCATTGCCCAGACCGCCCCCGCGCACCTCTATGCACTTGTCCGAGTGGAGGTTCCTCATCTCGGTCGGTGTGCCGCCCACGGTGTTCAGCCAGCGCTGGTTGGCCCCGCCGTCGCACGACCACTGGAAGGCGCCCACGCCGTCCCCCGTACCGCTGCCGTGGATCTCCAGGCACTTGCCGGAGTTCTGGTTGACCCATGCCTGGGGGCTCCGGGGGGAGGGGGACGGGCGGTCGGCCGGGGCCGCCGTCGCCGTCGCCGTGGAGGCCGCCGCCAGGAGAAACGCGGTGGCCGCCGCCGTCGGGAGATGCCTCATGGCGCGCCGCTTCATGCCGGGATTCATGCCTGCTCCTCTAATCCTCTGATCCTCCGGGACAGGCGCATCCTTCCCATGTCAGACACCATCACCCGTTCTCCGGATGAACTGTCCGAAACCATTGGATTATGTCCACCGAGGGCTTCTTGACGCACACGTCCCCTCGGTCCCGGTAGACGCCGGAAGCCGGTCTCCCGGGGGAGCCCCTTTCCGCCAGAGCGGCGCTCAGCCGCAGGCCAGGGCGCGCGCCTTGCGCCGTACGCCCGCGCGGCCCGAGCACTCGTGCATGCACCAACTACTTCCGGCCAACGCCCGCCGCCCTCTCAACTCCCCCACCCCCCTCCTCGGTCATCCCGGGTGACTCCGGTTCACCGGAACCCCCCGCCGCACCGCGCGAACCACAGCGCGGCGGCTTCGAGACCACCCATGAGGAGCACCCCATGACCACGTCCCGAATAACCCGCACGGGCATCGCCGGACTCGTCGCGGCGGCGGTCGCCGCCGCCGCGTTCACGGTGCCCGCGCAGGCCGCCGACACCCCGAACGGGTCGAAGGGGCACGAGGCGACACAGAAGGCCATCGAGGCACTGGTCAAGGACGGACTGCCCGGGGTCACCGCCGGCGCGGTCGACAGGAACGGGGTCTGGCAGGGGACCGCCGGGCTCGGGGATGTGAGGAAGGGCAAGGCGCGCGGGAAGGACGACCGGTTCAGGATCGGCAGCGTCACCAAGACCTTCGTGTCCACCGTGCTGCTCCAGATGGAGGCCGAGGGCAGGCTCGACCTCGACGACTCGGTGCACCAGCACCTCCCCGGCCTGGTGCGGGGCAACGGCAACGACGGGCGGAAGATCACCGTACGGCAGCTGCTCAACCACACCAGCGGGCTCTTCAACTACACCAGCGACCCCGCGTTCCAGCAGCGCAACCTCACCGGGCCCGGCTTCCTCAAGCACCGCTACGACACCCACGCGCCCCGCGATCTGGTGCGGGTCGCCCTCGCGCACAAGCCCGACTTCGCGCCCGGGGAACGGCACGCGTACTCCAACACCGGATACATCCTCGCCGGGCTGATCATCGAGAAGATCAGCGGCGACAGCTACGAGGACCAGGTGCGCCAGCGCATCATCAAGCCCCTGGGGCTGCGCGCCACCACCCTCCCCGGGAACAACCCGCACATGCCGGGCCCCAGCTCCCGCGACTACTCCACGCTGAGCCGCGACCCGGCGGCCACCACCATCCATGACGTCACCGCGAACAACATGTCCTGGGGGTGGGCCGCCGGGGACATGATCTCCACCACCGGGGATCTGAACCGCTTCTTCAGCTCGCTGATGCGGGGCAAACTGATGCCGGAGAAGCAGCTCAAGGCGATGAAGACCACCATCCCCGTCCCCGGTGACGACTTCTACGCCGGCTACGGCCTGGGCATCTACACCGTGCCCAACAGCTGCGGCAAGGAGCTGTGGAGCCACAGCGGCGGCACCATCGGCTCCGGGACCGAGGCGGTCACCACCGCCGACGGCCGTCACACGCTGACGACCAATGTGAACTTCCCCGTCATGGGCGGGGCCGTCGAGGCCGAGTTCTGCGGCAACACCGCGAGCAAGGACCTCAAGCGGCCCGCGCCGCTCCTCTAGGGAGAACCCGGGGCCCCGCCGGCGATCCGGCGGGGCCCCGATGGCACACAGGAGCGGGGGAGCGGTTACGCCTCCGCCGGGCGCAGGCCCCGCCGGCCCGTCTCGCGCTCCGGGAGCCTCGGGAGCTGGTGCGGCAGCGCCGCGTACCAGGCGTACGAGACCGCGAAGCCGAAGGCCAGACAGATGATCCCGCCCACCGCGTCCAGCCAGAAGTGGTTCGCCGTCGCCACGATCACCACCAGGGTCGCCGCCGGGTAGAGCAGGCCCAGCACCTTCGCCCAGGGCGTCGCCGCCACCGCGAAGATGATCAGACCGCACCAGAGGGACCAGCCGATGTGCATCGACGGCATCGCCGCGTACTGGTTCGACATGTTCTTGAGGTCGCCCGAGGCCATCGAACCCCAGGTCTCGTGGACCAGCACCGTGTCGATGAAGTTCTGCCCGTTCATCAACCGAGGCGGTGCGAGCGGATACAGATAGTAACCGACCAGGGCCACGCCTGTGGTGGCGAAGAGCACCAGACGTCCCGCCGCGTAGCGGCCCGGGTGCCAGCGGTAGAGCCACACCAGCACACCGATCGTCACGATGAAGTGCAGCGTGGCGTAGTAGTAGTTCATCGAGACGACCAGCCATGTCACCGAGTTCACGGCGTGATTCACCGATTCCTCGAAGGCCAGGCCGATCGACTTCTCGAAATCCCAGATCCAGTCCGCGTTCCGCAGCGCCTGGGCCTTCTGCTCCGGCACCGCGTTCCGGATCAGCGAGTACGTCCAGTAGCTGATCGCGATCAGCAGGATCTCGAACCATATCCGCGGGCGGCGCGGCGAGCGCAGCGCCCTCAGGCGCGCGAGCCGCCCCGGCGGCGCGGTGCCCGCCCGGTCCCCGGCGTCCTCGTCCACCATGGGTGAGGGGGTGGTGGCCGTCCGGCCTTCCATAGTTTTCACGGTCGTTTCACCCATGGGACGAAAGTCTGCCAGATGCTCGCCCACCCACTGATCATCCCTCGGTCCCGTCCTCGCCGCACCCGCTCCCCCTCAAGGACGACCCCGGCCCCTCCTCGCGTCGGGGCTCAGGCCCGTCCGCCCGCGCCGGGGCCCGAGGCCGTGGAGCCCCGGACCACCAGCTCGGGCATGAAGACGAACTCGCCGTACGTCGGGGCGGCGGCCCCGTCCGAACCCGTAGGGGCCAGATTGCCCTGGATCTCCTCCAGCAGCGTGCGTACCGCGGCCTGGCCCATCGCCGGTACCGGCTTGCGGACGGTCGTCAGCGGCGGGTCGGTGAAGGCGATCAGCGGGGAGTCGTCGAAGCCGACCACCGAGATGTCGTCGGGGACCTCCAGACCGCGCTGGCGCGCCGCCCGGATCGCCCCCAGCGCCATCATGTCGCTGGCGCACACCACCGCCGTACAGCCCCGGTCCATCAGCGCGGACGCCGCCGCCTGGCCGCCCTCCAGGGTGTACAGGGAGTGCTGGATCAGCTCCGCCTCGACCACCGCCGGGGCCAGGCCGAGCTGGTCGCCGACCACCTGGACGAAGCCCTCGATCTTCCGCAGCACGGGGACGAAGCGGCGCGGGCCCAGCGCCAGACCGATCCGGGTGTGCCCCAGGGACACCAGATGGGTCACCGCCAGCTTCATCGCCGCCCGGTCGTCGGGGGAGATGAAGGGCGCCCGCACCTTCGGGGAGAAGCCGTCGACCAGGACGTACGGCACTCCCTGGGCGCGGAGCTGCTCATAGCGCTGCATATCGGCGGTGGTGTCCGCGTGCAGACCGGAGACGAAGATGATCCCCGCCACCCCCCGGTCCACCAGCATCTCGGTCAGCTCGTCCTCGGTGGACCCGCCGGGGGTCTGGGTGGCGAGCACGGGGGTGTAGCCCTGGCGGGTCAGCGCCTGCCCGATCACCTGCGCCAGCGCCGGGAAGATCGGGTTCTCCAGCTCCGGTGTGATCAGTCCCACCAGGCCCGCGCTGCGCTGGCGCAGCCGCACCGGGCGCTCGTAGCCGAGGACGTCGAGTGCGGCCAGCACGGCCTGCCGGGTGGTCGCCGCGACGCCGGGCTTCCCGTTCAGGACACGGCTCACCGTCGCTTCGCTGACACCCGCCTGGGCCGCTATGTCTGCCAGTCGTGCGGGTGCGGTCACAGGTGTGGACTGTACCGGGCGCATCTCAGACTGCCCACCAGACGCAGGTCTCGCCCGGGACGCGGACACGCGCGCCGGTGGACTCCAGCGGCGCCGAGGAGAGCAGCGGACGCCCCGGGGCCGGCATCTCGGCCGCCTCACCCAGAGTGTTCAGGGTGCAGACCAGACCGGCGCGGGCGAAGGCCAGCACCCCGTCCGGGGCCGCCAGCCACTCCATCGCGCCGTCGCCGAGGCCCGGCAGCTCCTTGCGGAGCGCGAGGGCCGAGCGGTACAGCTCCAGCGTGGAGCGCGGGTCGCCGCTCTGGGCCTCCACCGTGAGGGCCGCCCACTCGGCGGGCTGCGGCAGCCAGCTCCCGCCGGGGCCGAAGCCGTACGGCGCCTTGGCGCCCGACCACGGCAGCGGCACCCGGCAGCCGTCCCGCAGCCCGTCCTGGCCGTCGCCCCGGAAGAACGCCGGGTCCTGGCGGGCCGCCGCCGGCAGCTCCGTCACCTCCGGCAGGCCCAGCTCCTCGCCCTGGTAGACATAGGCCGAGCCGGGGAGCGCCAGGGTGAGCAGCGCCGCCGCCCGCGCCCGGCGCAGCCCCCGCGCCCCGCCGCCGTACCGCGTGGTGTGGCGGACGACATCGTGGTTGGAGAGCACCCAGGTCGTGGGCGCCCCCACGGAGGCCGTCGCCGCCAGCGACTCGTCGATGACCCGGCGCATCGCCGCCGCGTCCCAGTCGCTGGTGAGGAACTGGAAGTTGAACGCCTGGTGCAGCTCGTCGGGGCGGACGTACAGGGCCAGCCGCTCGGAGGTCGGGGCCCACGCCTCGGCGACGCCGATGCGCTCGCCTTCGTACCCGTCGAGCAGGGTGCGCCAGGAGCGGTGGATCTCGTGGACGCCGTCCTGGTCGAAGAAGGGCAGCACCTGCGCGCCGATCAGCTTCGCCTGCTCGCTCAGCCCGATGTCGGGCAGCCCCTCGGCCTTGACCATGCCGTGGGCGACATCGATCCGGAATCCGTCGACCCCCAGGTCGAGCCAGAACCGCAGGATCGACTCGAACTCCTCGCGCACCTCGGGCCGGTCCCAGTTGAGGTCGGGCTGCTCGGGGGCGAAGAGGTGCAGATACCAGTCCCCGGCGCCGGTGCGGGTCCACGCCGGGCCGCCGAAGACGGACTCCCAGTCGTTCGGCGGCAGCTCGCCGCCCGTGCCCCGGCCCGGACGGAAGTGGTACAGCTCGCGCTCCGGCCCGCCCGCGAGCGCGGAACGGAACCAGGCGTGCTGGTCGGAGGTGTGGTTGGGCACGATGTCGACAATGATCCGCAGCCCCAGCCGATGGGCCTCCGCGATCAGCTCCTCCGCGTCCGGCAGGGTGCCGAACAGCGGGTCGACGGCCCGGTAGTCGGCCACGTCGTAGCCGCCGTCGGCCTGCGGGGACGCGTAGAAGGGGGTCAGCCAGACCGCGTCCACGCCCAGGTCCGCGAGGTGCGGGAGCCGCTCCCGCACGCCCCGCAGATCACCGATGCCGTCGCCGTCGCTGTCCGCGAAGGAGCGTACGTACACCTGGTAGATGACGGCGTCCCGCCACCAGCCCGCCGGGTGGGCGGCGGACTGGTCACGGAGGGTGGGAGCGAGCTCCTGGGTCATGTACGTTCCCTTGCAAGTCGTCAAATACATGGTGGTGCCAGCGGGTATGGGGACTTTCTCCCGCAGATCCCGCAGACTGGGATCTTTGCCCGGTACGCGCACGGTCGACGCGCCCCCGCCGCACCTTCCGGGCGCGGCGCGCGGGACCGCGCCGGGCTCAGCCCTTGGTGCCGCCCGCCGTGAGACCGGCGACGAGGTGTTTCTGCGCGAAGAAGAAGAGCAGCCCCGCCGGGACCATGATCAGCACCGAGGACGCGGTCATCAGACCCCACTCGGCGCGGTGCGGGCCGACGAAGGTCTGGAGGCCCACGGCGAGCGTGTACTTGGTCTCGCTGCTCATGAACTGGGTCGCGAAGGCCACCTCGCCCCACGCGGTGAGGAAGGTGTAGAACGCGGTCACCGCCAGACCCGGCCGCGCCAGCGGCACGATCAGCCGCCAGAAGGTGCCGAAGGGGGTGAGCCCGTCGACCCGGCCCGACTCGTCGATCTCGGTCGGGATGGTGTCGAAGTACCCCTTCAGCATCCAGGCGCAGAACGGCACCGACACCGAGCAGTAGGTGATGATGAGGCCGCCGTAGCTGTCCAGCAGTCCCAGCGCGCCGAGGATGTTGTAGAGCGGCACGATCAGCACCGCCACCGGGAACATCTGGCAGACCAGGAACGTCCACATCAGGGACTTGTGCCCGGGGAAGCGCATCCGGGAGATCGCGTAACCGGCGCTCGCCGAGATCAGCACCCCCACCAGCATGGTGCCGGCGGCGATGACCACCGAGTTCAGCATCCAGGTGAGGAACTCCGTCTCGCCCAGCACATGGCTGTAGTTGGCGAGTGTGAAGCCCGACAGCTCCATGGGGCGCGTCCAGCCGCGCTCGCCCCGGATCGACACCAGGAAGATGAAGACGATCGGGAAGAGCGCGATCAGGGTGGCCGTGACGAGGGTCGCGTGCAGGGCGATGGAGGCTCCCCGGGAGCGCTCCTCCCTGCCGCGGGTCCGGGGCACGGCCCCGGCGCGGCTCCGGGCCGGGGCCCGCTCGGCCGGGTGCGGGGCCGGGGCCTTGTCCACGGTGGTCACTTGGCGGCCTCCTGGCGCTTGAGCATGCTCCGGTAGAAGACGGAGAAGACCAGGAGCAGCGAGAGAATCACGATTCCGTAGGAGGCGGAGCCCGCGTAGTCCCGCACTCCCTGGAAGGCGAGGCGGTAGGCGTAGGTCACGAGGATCTCGCTCTCGGTGCCGCCGGCCTGTCCGATCACCAGGAAGATGATCGGGAACATGTTGAAGGTCCAGATGGTGCCCAGCAGCACGATGGTGGAGCTGACCGGCCGCAGACCGGGCACCGTCACATTCCGGAACCGCTGCCAGGGCGAAGCGCCGTCCATCTCGGCGGCCTCGTGCAGCTCGCGCGGGATGGACTGGAGCCCGCCGAGGATCGCCACCATCATGAACGGCACACCCAGCCAGGTGTTGACGGCGATGACCGAGAGCTTCTGGACGAAGGGGTCGCCGAGCCAGTCGACCGGGCCCATCCCGACCTTGGCCAGCAGTTCGTTGAGGACGCCGTTGTTGGCGTTGTACATCAGCTTCCAGGCGAACGCGGCCACGAACGCCGGGACCGCCCAGGGCAGGATCAGCAGCACCCGGTAGAGCGAGCGCCCGCGCAGCCGCCGGTTGAGCAGCAGCGCGAGTCCGAGCCCGATCGTGTAGTGCAGGAAGACACAGCTCGCGGTCCAGACGACGGTCCACATCAGCCGCGGATAGAACGAGCCCTCCTGGCCGGAGAGGATGTTCCAGTAGTTCTCCAGGCCGACGAACTCATAGGTCGCCGGGACCGTGAAGTCACCGATCGTCCGGCCGATATTGGCCTCGTTGGCGTCGGTGAAGGAGAGATAGACGCCACGGCCCAGCGGATAGCCGACGAGCACGGCGAGGACGACCACCACGGGCAGGACCATGGCCCACGCGTACCAGTGGGTGGCGAAGGACCTTCTGGTCCTGACTATGAGGGTGCTCATCTTTCTCCGATGTGCGTCTGGCCTGCGGAAGAAGGAGGTTCGGTCCGGCCGGCGGCGCGGGGGGCGCCGCCGGCCGGACCGGGGTGGCCTCAGCCGGTCGTCCAGTCCTTCAGGAGCTTGCCGTTCCACTCCTTCGCCAGCGCGTCCAGCCCGTCCTTCGGGGAGACGTCGCCGCGCAGGATCTTCACGTAGTGCTGGTCGAAGGCGACGAAGAGATCACCGACACCGGGGATGACCGGCCGGGACCTCGCGATCGACAGCGCCTGCTGGAACGCCTTCTTCGCCGGGTCCGCGGTGACCTCGGCGGTGTACGCCGACTTCCGCGTCGGGAGCGTGTTGATCTCCTTGGCGGTCAGCTCCTGGCTCTTCGCCGAGGACATGAACTTCACGAAGAGGTAGGAGGCGTCCTTGTTCCCGGAGCCCCGGTACACCGAGTAGTTGTGGCCGCCGATGGGGGCCGCGGCCTTGCCGCCCGCGCCGCCCGGGACATTGGCGATGCCCAGGTTGTCCTTGTCCTTGAAGGCGTCGCCGGCGTAGCTGTCGGAGACCGACCACGGGCCGTTGAGGATCATGGCGACCTTGCCGTCCTTGAAGGACGTCTGGGCCGCGACGTAGCCGTCGGTGGTGACGGGCTTCAGGGCGACCGCGGGGTCGGCCAGTTCGAGAGCGGTCTCCATCGCCCTGACGCCCGCGGCGGAGTTGACGGTGATCTTCTTGCCGTCGACATCCAGCATGTCCGCGCCCTCGCCGTAGAGGAACGGCAGCGAGAAGTAGCCCTCGGGGTTGAGCTGGGTGCCGGTGACCCCGGTCTTCTTCTTGATGGTCTTCGCGGTGGCGATGAACTCGTCCCAGGTGGCCGGGGGCTTCCCGATCCCCGCCTCCTTGAAGAGCTTCTTGTTGTAGAGCAGCCCCAGGGTGTCCGTGACCTGCGGGACGCCGACCGTCTCGTCCTTCCACTTGGCGGTGGAGAGCGGCCCGGGGAGGAAGTCCTCGACGCCGTCGAGCGCCGGGGTGCCGTCGAGCGGCTGGAGATAGCCGAGGTTGGCGAACCCGGCGGACCAGCCGACATCGGTACGGATGACATCCGGCGCGCCCTTGCCGGACTGGGCGGCGGTCTTGAACTTCTGCTCCGCCTGGTCGAACGAGACCGAGGTCCGGTTCACCTTGATCTTCGGGTACTCGGCCTGGAACGCGGCGACGAGTTTGTCGTACGTCGGGCCCTCGGCCTCGTTGGACGTGTCCCACCAGGTGATGGAACCGGAGACGCTCTTCGGGTCCTCGGCCGCCTGCTTGCCGCTGCTGTCGCCGCCGCCCTCGCCGCCGCCGCAGGCGGTGGCGGTGAGAGCCAGTACACCGGCGATGGCGGCGACCGTTATGCCCTTGCGCATCATGATCTCCTCATTGAGGTCAGGCCCTGCCTGTCCTCGGGCCGGGCTGCTGCTGCGGCGTGAAGTTAACAGTCTTGCAAGACTTTGCGAAAGACCTTGCAGAAAGAAAACGGCAAGATTTCGATGTTGTGACCTCCCTGTGTCCTGCGGATGTCGCAGCGGTGTCCAGGGGGTTGACCTCCGGTCAGTGCTGCTCCTACGGTCTGCTGCCAGGCAGGTCGGCGCGGTTGCTGCAAGAACCGGCAGGATTCATCAGCAAGTTTGCAGAGAACCTCAAGACCCTTTCCGGGCAGCCGCGTCAGTGACGGCAGGACCCCCGCTTCCCCCAGGTGCGCACAGCGCTGTGCAGGAGGAGATATGGCCGCCAGAGCCAGAGCCAGAGCCGGAGCAGAAGCCGGAGCAGAAGCCGGAGCGGAGTCCGGAGCCAGAGCCGGAGCAGGAGCCGGAGTCAGGGGGAGGGCCGGGGGCCGGGGAGGAGGCGGGGGCCGGGGCAGGGCGGGCAGAGCCCTCGCCGCCGGGCTCGCCCTGGTCGCGGGCGCCGCGCTCGCCCTCACCGCACCCGCCGGCGCGGCACGGGCCGCGCCCCCCGGCCCCAAGGACGTCACCGCCGTCCTCTTCGAGTGGAACTTCGCCTCCGTCGCCCGCGCCTGCGCCGAGCGGCTCGGCCCCGACGGCTATGGATACGTCCAGGTCTCCCCGCCCCAGGAGCACATCAGGGGCGACCAGTGGTGGACCTCGTACCAGCCCGTCAGCTACCGCATCGCCGGCCGGCTCGGCGACCGGGCCGCCTTCGCCTCGATGGTGAACACCTGCCACACGGCCGGGGTGAAGGTCGTCGTCGACGCCGTGATCAACCACATGGCCGCGGGCGACGGCACCGGCACCGGCGGCACCCCGTACCGCAAGTACGACTACCCCGGCGTCTACTCCGGCGCCGACCTCGACGACTGCCGCTCCCCGATCGTCAACTACCGCGACCGCTGGCATGTGCAGCACTGCGAGCTGGTCGGCCTCGCCGACCTGGACACCGGCGAGGAGTACGTGCGCGGACGCATAGCCGGCTATCTCGACGATCTGCTCTCCCTCGGTGTCGACGGCTTCCGGATCGACGCCGCCAAGCACATGCCCGCCGCCGATCTCGCCGCCGTCAGATCCCGGCTGAGCGACCCCGGTGTGTACTGGAAACAGGAAGTCATCCACGGCGAAGGCGAGGCCGTCGCGCCGGGCGACTACCTCGGCAACGGCGATGTCCAGGAGTTCCGGTACGCCCGTGACCTCAAGCGGGTTTTCACCTCCGAGAACCTCGCGTACCTCAGGAACTACGGCGAGGGCTGGGGCTATCTCCCCTCCGCGCGGACCGGGGTCTTCGTCGACAACCACGACACCGAGCGCGTCGGCGACACCCTCAGTTACAAGGACGGCTCCGCCTACACCCTCGCCAACGTCTTCATGCTGGCCTGGCCGTACGGCGCGCCCGATGTCCACTCCGGCTACGAGTGGAGCGACAAGGACGCGGGCCCGCCCGGCGGCGGGCGGGTCGGGGCCTGCTGGACCGACGGCTGGAAGTGCCAGCACGCCTGGCCCGAGATCGCCGCCATGGTCGCCTTCCGGAACACCGCGCACGGACAGCCGGTCACCGACTGGTGGGACAACGGCGGCGACCAGATCGCCTTTGGGCGCGGCAGCCGGGCGTACACCGCCCTCAACCACGAGACCCGTCCGCTGACCCGGACCTTCCAGACCGCGCTGGCGCCGGGGAGCTACTGCGATGTGCAGTCCCGGCGCACGGTGACCGTCGACGGCTCCGGCCGTCTCACCGCCACCCTCGCCCCGGGCACCGCCCTCGCCCTCCACACCGGCGCGCGGAACTGCGCCTGAGGCCCCCTGTTCCCGCCCTCCGCACGGCACCCCCTGGAGACACCTTGATACGCCCCGGACCGGTGGCGGTCGCCCTGACCGCCGCCCTCTGCGCCACGCTGCTGCCCGGCGCGCCCGCCCTCGCGGGCCCCGCCGGCCCCGCCGCCTCCGCCCCGGCGGGGAAGCCACCCCCGCCGCCCTCGGACGCGGCCCTCGCCGCCGAGCCCGCCCGGCACGACCTCACCCGGGAGCAGTTCTACTTCGTCCTGCCCGACCGGTTCGCCAACGGCGACCCCCGCAACGACCGGGGCGGCCTCACCGGCTCCCGGCTCACCACCGGCCACGACCCGGCGGACAAGGGCTTCTACCAGGGCGGCGACCTCAAGGGGCTCACCGCGAAGCTCGACTACATCAAGGGCCTGGGCACCACATCGCTCTGGCTCGCCCCCCTCTTCAAGAACCGGCCCGTCCAGGGCGAGGGCAAGGACGCGTCGGCCGGCTACCACGGCTACTGGATCACCGACTTCACCCGGGTCGATCCGCACTTCGGGACCAACGAGGACCTGGAGAGGCTGATCGACCAGGCCCACGCCAAGGGCATGAAGGTCTTCTTCGACGTCATCACCAACCACACCGCCGACACCGTCGACCACGCCGAGAAGACCTACGGCTACAAGCCCAAGGGCTCCCACCCCTATCTCGACCGGGGCGGCCGGCCCTTCGACGACCGCGCCGGCATCCGCCCGGTGGACGGCGACTCCTTCCCGTACACGCCGAGGCCGCGCGACGGGAAGAAGGTCCCGGAGTGGCTCAACGACCCGGAGATGTACCACAACCGGGGGGACTCCACCTTCGCCGGGGAGAGCGCCGAGTACGGCGACTTCTCCGGCCTGGACGATCTGTGGACCGAGCGTCCCGAGGTCGTGCGCGGGATGGAGAAGATCTACCAGAAGTGGGTCCGCGACTTCGACATCGACGGCTTCCGCATCGACACCGTGAAACACGTCGATATGGAGTTCTGGACCCAGTGGGCCACCGCGCTCGACGCGTACGCCGCCCGGCAGGGCCGGGACGACTTCTTCATGTTCGGGGAGGTCTTCTCCGCCGACCCCGCGACCACCGCGCCCTATGTCACCCGGGGCCGGCTCGACTCCACCCTGGACTTCCCGCTCCAGGACGCGATCCGCGCCGTGGCCTCCCGGGGCGCCCCCGCCGAACGGCTCGCCGGGGTCCTCGGCCAGGACTACCGCTACACCACCGACAAGGCCAACGCCTATGAGCAGGTGACCTTCCTCGGCAACCACGACATGGGCCGCTTCGGAACCTTCCTCCGGCAGGACAACCCGGGCGCCGACGACACCGAGCTGCTGCGGCGGGCCCGGCTCGCCAACGAGCTGATGTTCCTCACCCGGGGGAACCCGGTCGTCTACTACGGCGACGAACAGGGCTTCACCGGCGCCGGCGGCGACAAGGACGCCCGCCAGAGCCTCTTCGCCTCCAGAACACCCGACTACCTCGACGACGACCAGCTCGGCACCGACCGCACCCACGCCACCGACGCCTACGACGGCGGCCACCCGCTCTACCGCTCCATCGCCGCGCTCTCCCGGCTGACCCGGGCCCACCCGGCGCTGCGCGACGGCGTCCAGCGCCAGCGGTACGCCGAGGGCCCGCTGTACGCCTTCTCCCGGATCGACGCCGAGCGGCGGTACGAGTACGTCGTCGCCGTCAACAGCGGCACCGCGCCCCGGACCGTACCCCTCACCACCGGTACCCCGGACACCGCCTTCCGCACCCTCCACGGCGGCGACGCCCGCCCCCGCACCGACTCCGCCGGACGGCTCTCCGTCACCGTCCCGCCGCTCTCCTCCACCGTGCTGCGGGCCGACCGGCCGCAGCCGCTGCCCACCGCCGAGCCGGTGATCAGCCTGAGGGCACCGGCCGCCGGGGCCACCGGCACCGTCGAGATCAGCGCCGACGCCGACGCGGGGGAGCTGGGCCGGGTCGTCTTCGCCGCCCGGACCGGCGACGGCCCCTGGCGCACCCTCGGCTCCTCCGACCACGCGCCCCACCGGGTCACCCAGCACCTCGACGAGAAGGTCCGGGCCGGTACACCCCTGCGGTACAAGGCGGTCGTGGTGGACGCCGCCGGGCGCACCGCGAGCGCCCTCGCGTCCTCCACCGCGGGCCAGGCACCGCCGCCCCGGAAGCCGGTGGCCGTCGAGCGCGAGTGGGCCGTCGTCCACTACCAGCGGCCCGGCGGCGACTACGACGGCTGGCGGCTGCGGAGCGGGAACACCACGGCGGCCTTCACCGGACGCGACGCCCACGGCGCCTTCGCCTGGGTCGAGGTCCCCGACGGCGCCGCCACCGTCCCGTACACCGTCGAGAAGGACGGCACCCAGGACGGGCCCCCGCGCACCATCGACCTCTCCCGCACCGGCCAGGTGTGGATCACCCAGGGCCGGGACGGCCAGTCCGACCGCGCGCCCGACGGCGTTTATCCGCCCCAGGACAAGGGCAAGGCGGTGCTGCACTACCACCGCCCCGACGGCGACTACGACGGCTGGGGGCTCCACACCTGGACCGGCGCCGCCGAGCCCACCGACTGGTCCAGGCCCCTGGAGCCGGTCCGCAGGGACGCGTACGGAGTGACCTTCGAGGTCCCGCTCGCCCCCGGCGCCACATCGCTCGGCTACATCGTCCACAAGGGCGACGAGAAGGACCTCCCCTCCGACCAGTCACTCGATCTCGCCACCCACACCAACGAGGTCTGGCTGCTCGCCGGCCGGCCGGGGTACCTGCTGCCGCAGGCCGGCGCGGTGCCCTCGCTCGACCTCGGCAGGGCCGAGGCCCAGTGGATCGACCGGAACACCGTCGTCTGGAAGGTGAAGGCGACCGAGGCCACCAGCCAGCAGCTGGTGTACGGGACCGGGGAGCCGATCACCGTCAAGGACGGGGCGCTCAGCGACGAGGGCCGCTGGCTGCGGCTCGGACCGGCCTCGCTCACCGGGGCGCAGAAGGCCAAGTTCCCGCATCTGAGGGAGTACCCCGCCTTCACCGTCGACCCGCGCGACCGGGACCGGGTCCGCCACTCCCTGCGCGGACAGCTCATCGCCACCCAGCGGGCCGCCAACGGGGCGCTGCTCGCCGCGACCGGCGTGCAGACCGCCGGGGTCCTCGACGATCTGTACGCGGCGAAGGCCACCGGGGCCGCGCTCGGACCCGTCTTCGGCCGCAACGGCGTCACCCTCTCCGTCTGGGCGCCCACCGCCCGTACCGTCTCCCTCGAACTCGACGGGCGGACGGTCCCGATGCGCCGTGACGACCGCAGCGGCGTCTGGTCGGCGGCCGGACCCCGGAGCTGGACCGGGAAGCCGTACCGCTACCAGGTCACCGTCTGGGCACCCAGCGTCGGGAGGACCGTCACCAACCAGGTCACCGACCCCTACTCCACCGCGCTCACCACCGACTCCGCCCGCAGCCTCGCCGTCGACCTCACCGACCCGAAGCTCGCCCCCAAGGGCTGGCGGACGCTGCGGAAACCGGCCGCCGTGCCCCTGCGCGACGCCCGGATCCAGGAGCTGCACATCCGCGACTTCTCCATCGCGGACCGCACGGCGCGCAACCCCGGCCAGTACCGGGCGTTCACCGAGCGCGACTCGGCCGGGATGCGGCATCTGCGCGAGCTCGCCGACAGCGGCACCTCCTACCTCCATCTGCTGCCCGCCTTCGACATCGGCACCATCCCCGAGCGGAAGGCGGCCCAGCAGACCCCCGGCTGCGACCTCAAGATCCTCGCGCCGGACTCCCCGGAGCAGCAGGCGTGCGTCGCCCGGTCCGCCGCGAAGGACGCCTACAACTGGGGGTACGACCCGCTGCACTACACCGTGCCCGAGGGCTCCTACGCCTCCGACCCCGAGGGCACCCGGCGCACCGTCGAGTTCCGTGAGATGGTCGCCGCGCTCAACGGCATCGGACTGCGCACGGTCATGGACGTGGTCTACAACCACACCGTCGCCGGCGGCCAGTCCGAGAAGTCGGTGCTCGACCGGATCGTCCCCGGCTACTACCAGCGGCTCCTCGCCGACGGCTCCGTCGCCACCTCCACCTGCTGCGCCAACACCGCCCCCGAGAACGCCATGATGGGCAAGCTGGTGGTGGACTCCGTCGTCACCTGGGCCAAGGAGTACAAGGTCGACGGGTTCCGCTTCGATCTGATGGGCCACCACCCCAAGGCGAACATGCTCGCCGTCCGCGAGGCCCTCGACGCGCTCACCCCCGCCCGGGACGGCGTCGACGGAAAGAAGATCGTCCTCTACGGGGAGGGCTGGAACTTCGGCGAGATCGCCGACGACGCCCGCTTCGTCCAGGCCACCCAGAAGCACATGGCCGGCACCGGTATCGCCACCTTCTCCGACCGCGCCCGCGACGCCGTGCGCGGCGGCGGCCCCTTCGACGCCGACCCCGGTGTCCAGGGCTTCGCCTCCGGTCTCTACACCGACCCCAACCCGGCGGCCGGGAACGGCAGCCGCGACGAGCAGCGCGCCCGGCTGCTCCACTACCAGGACCTGATCAAGGTCGGGCTCACCGGCAACCTCGCCTCCTACACCTTCACCGACACCCGGGGCCGCACCGTCAAGGGCTCCGACGTCGACTACAACGGCGCGCCCGCCGGCTACGCGGACGCCCCCGGCGACGCGCTCGCCTACGCCGACGCCCACGACAACGAGACCCTCTACGACGCCCTCGCCTTCAAGCTCCCCCGGGACACCTCCGCCGCCGACCGGGCCCGTATGCAGGTCCTGGCCATGGCGACGGCCGCGCTCTCCCAGGGCCCGGCGCTCTCCCAGGCCGGAACGGACCTGCTGCGCTCCAAATCGCTCGACCGCAACTCCTACGACAGCGGCGACTGGTTCAACGCGATCCACTGGGACTGCCGCGACGGCAACGGCTTCGGCCGGGGGCTGCCGCCCGCGCCCGACAACCAGGACAAGTGGCGGTACGCGAAACCGCTGCTCACCGCCGCCTCCCTGACCCCGGGGTGCGAACAGATCAGCGGCGCCTCCGCCGCCTACCGGGATCTGCTGAAGATCCGCGCCACGGAGCCGGTGTTCGGCCTCGCGACGGCGGAGCAGGTGCGGTCGGCGCTCTCCTTCCCGCTCTCCGGACCGGACGAGACACCCGGGGTGATCACCCTGCGCGCCGGTGAGCTGGTGGTGGTCTTCAACGCGACCCCCGAGCGGCGGGCCCAGCGCCTCGGCGGCTCCTCGGACCACACCCTGCACCCGGTCCAGGCCGCGGGCGCGGACCCCACGGTGAAGACCGCCTCGTACGACCGCGCCACCGGGACCTTCTCGGTGCCGGGCCGGACGGTGGCCGTCTTCCGGCGGGGGTGAACAGTCCGGTGGACGAGGCCGAGGGCCCCGGGAGTCCGCTCCCGGGGCCCTCGGCCTGTGTTCTGTGTTCTGCGCTCTGTGTACGGTCAGGGGGTGCGCGGCCCCGGCAGCACGGCGGGCGCGATGGCCATCAGCCGGTCCACCAGCTCCCCGAACGGCCCCTCCAGCGGCTCCTGCTCCAGAATCCGCACCACCACCGCCGCCATGGCGTCGTCATAGGCGGCACTGACCGCGCAGAGCGCCGCGAAGTCGTGCACGAGCTTCAGCTCCAGCTCGGCGCGCGGGATCTCCCGCCCGTCCAGCCAGAGCAGCGCCGTCGACTCGGCCAGCGACACCCAGGAGCGCACCACCAGAGCGAGCCGGGCCGGCGGGGTGTCGATGCCCAGATGCGCCATGATCTGGTCGTAGGCGGCCTGCCGGACCTCGTCGATCATCGCGTTGGTCGTCGTCGACCCGACGGCCGGGCCGCCGCGCATCAGCGCGGAGAACCCGGGGCCGTGATGGTCCACGAAGTCGAAGAACCGCCGCATCACCCGCAGCAGCCGGAGCCCGAGGGGGCCTTCCCGGGGTTCCACGAAACGGGCGGCCAGTTCGTCGGCGGCGCGGCGCAGGGCTGCCTCGTAGAGGCTCTGCTTGCCCGGGAAGTAGTGGTAGACGAGGGGGCGGGAGATGCCCGCCGCGGCGGCTATCTCGTCTATCGAGACCTCGTCGGGGGAGCGGGCGCTGAAGAGTTCCAGTGCCACACCGATCAGCTGCTGTCTGCGCTCCTCGACGCCCATCCTGCGGCGTACCCCGGTCGTCATACCGACACCCTACCGACTGCGCCCCGCGCACCAGTTCTACCCGCCACCCCCCGCATGGCGCGGCCCCGGCTCGGCGGCCGGCCCCCGAGCCCCCGCTCCTCAATCGCCGGAGGGGCTGGGGTGGTGCTGCTCAGTCGCCGGGGGGCTGGGTCCACTCAGCCCGTCCGGCGTTGGGGAGGGACCCCGCGCCCCGGGTGGCCCGAGCCATCTCAGCCCGTCCGGCGTTGGGGAGGGACCCCGCGCCCCGGGTGGCCCGAGCCATCTCAGCCCGTCCGGCGTTGGGGACGGACCCCGCGCCCCGGGTGGCCCGAGCAAACTCAGCCCGTCTGGGGGCACCTCCCAGAGGCAGCTCTGGGGGAGTTTGAGGACGGACCCCGCGCCACAGGACCCCGCACGCCGCGAACCCGGGGCGCGAAAAGCCGCAGTGGGCGGGCCGCAGCCGTGAGCCGGGGGTCACCCCGGGCTCACCTCCCACTCGCTGAAGCGGACCGTCCCCCGCACCCCGCTCCCCCCGTTTATGGCCGTCATGAACATCCCCACATCCTGCACCGCCCCCGCCCCCGGCACCCCCACCGTCCCCACCGTCCGCCAGCTCTCCCCCCCGTCCACCGAGAACTCCCCCGTGTACGACACCCCCGGCTCCCGGGTCAGCCGCAGCAGCACCGGAGCCCGCACCCCCGTCACCCGCCGGTAGGTGTCCAGGGTGCCGTCGCCGTTCGAGTCGTACGACAGGGCCACCCCCTGCCCCGGGGTCACCGCCAGATTCACGAAGCCCCGCGCGCCCTGCGCCGCCAGCTCGTCGCGGGCCACGATCCCGGCCCGCGCCCACGACCCCGTGTTCTCCTGCGCGTCCACCCGCACCACCACCCGCGTCCCCGCAGTCAGCGCCCGCGCCCGGTACGCCGTGCCGAAGTGCGCCGTACCGCGCCACAGATCACTGCCCCCGCCGTTCACCGCGAACCGCTCGCCGAGCTGCCCGAAGACCGCCGCGTTGTTGGTGAAGACGGACCAGCCGGCCGCCAGCGGCGCGGCCATGTGCAGCGCGCCGCGCTGGGTGACCGATACCCGGCTCCCGCCGCTCGGCCCGTACCGCACCCCGAGTTCGTACGGCAGCGAGCGCAGCGGCTCGGTGAGCGGCTCGGCCGGGGCGGTCACCCGCCAGGAGACCGACCCGGACGAACCGGCGGGCACGGACGGCAGACTCGTCGGCCCCTCGGGCACGGGAGCCAGCTCCGCGCCGGCGAGGGCCAGATCGACCCGGCCGGTGGCGCGCAGCCCGCTGAGGTTGCGGAAGGCGGCCGTCACCGTCCCCGAACTGCCCGGGGAGAAGGCGCCGGGCTCCACCGACACGGCGGTGTGCCCCTGGTAGGGCGCGGTCACCAGGGTCTCGTACACCCGGGACGCGACCTTGTGCGCGTCGCCCGTGGGCCGGACCGGATACGCCCTGCGGTCCCTGGTCCAGGTCTCCTCGTCCGGGTACCAGTCGAACGGCTTCGGCGCCCGGCCCTCCGCGAGCGCCGCCCCCGCCTCGGTCAGGAACGCCTCCCACTGCGGCACATGGACATCGCTGATCAGCCCGTTCCAGTCCCGGTTGGCGTAGTTGCTGAGCTGCCCGGCCGCCGCCCGGTCACCCCAGGTCGTCACCAGCACCCGCGCGGTCCGCTCCAGCTCGACCGCCTCCGCCGGGCTGGTCGCCAGCCGCTTGGCCTCCTCCAGCCAGGGCCCCAGCAGAAACGCCCGGTGGCAGCCGGCGACCGTGTCGGCCAGCCGCATCAGCTTCAGCCAGAGCGCCGTCACCCCCCGGAAGGTGGTCACGTCCCCGGCGCTGTACGCGGCCCGCAGCACCAGTTGCAGGGTGCGCGACCGGTTCGCCAGCGCCTGCCGGGTGATGTCGGTGAGATCGTGACGGTACGCGTCCGAGTCCCGCAGCCCCGGGCGCACCCTCAGCAGCCCGGCGAGCGCCCGGTCGAACACGGCCGGGTCGAAGGCCGTCGCGATCGCCGAGGTCAGATTCGGCCGCCGCAGGAACAGCGAGTCGAAGGGCCGTCCGTCCGTGCTGGTCAGCCGGTACGCGGTGGCCGCCAGCGCGGCGAACGCCGACCGCGCCTGCGGATCGTCGCCGCCGTACCGGAACCGGGTGTACTCGGCGAACCACGCCTCCCGGTCGATCCGCTCCTCGCGCCACGCCAGCTCGCTGAAGAGTTCCAGCGCCGCCGGGTCCCGCTCGGCGGCCTCCGGCATGTAGGCCGTGCCGGCCAGCGCGCTCCCCGGCTTGTCCCGCCAGGCCGTGAACTTCGCCGTCCACCGGTCGGTGTTCGCCCCGATGGTGGTGCGCCCGCCGAAGTTGGGGATGGTGCCGAAGGCGTACGGAGCCCCGCCCCACTCGGTCTCCCGGTCGGTGACCGTGTCCAGGTCCGAGAGCCCGTCGACGATCAGCACCCGGCTGGTGTCGATGGCCGCCAGCAGCGCGGGGCGGGGGTTGGCCTGCCAGCCCAGGATCACCCAGGTCGCGTCCGGGCGGGCGGTCCGCAGCGCGGTCTCGACCGCGCGCGCGGCGTCCGGGACCGGCACGTCACCGGCGTTGCCGCCCTCGTGCAGCAGATCCATCTTGAAGAAATCGGTCGCGCCGAAGAGTTCCTCCTGGTGCCGGTAGAAGGCGGCGGCGGCCTCGGCGAAGACCCTGGTGCGCGGATCGAGCCAGTCGGGGCGGGGGAGCCCGTTCCAGCTTCCCTGGGGGATGGTCCGGGCGCCGGGGTTGCGGGCGGCGAAGCCGTCCGGGACCGTGCCGAAGTACCCCGGCAGCACCGGCCGCATGCCCAGCTCCCGCATCCGCGCCACGATCCGCCGACCGAGTTCGGTGCGGGCCTCCAGCAGGGCGGGGGAGACCGGGCCGCCGTACTCGCTCATGTTCTGGAGCAGCCACCACGGCTGGTGCGAGGGGGCGGGCAGCCAGGTGCGGGCCTCGGTGTCGGTGTAGCCGAAGTCGAGCAGCAGCCGGTGGTAGACGGCCTCCTGCCCGGGGGTCACCAGCACCTCGTTGCAGCCGTGCAGGGCGAGCACGTCGAGCAGCCGCTCCCAGCGCGCCCAGTCGGCGTACGGCCCGGTGTAGCCGTCGTGGGTGTCGTTGTACGCGAACCGGTGCGGCACGGTCGCCGAGCGGGTGAGCGTCCGGCGCGGCGCGGGCAGGGTGTCCGGCAGCTCCAGCCGGCTGCCGGACCAGGAGATATGGGCCCGGCAGGTGTACTTGAGGTACCAGTGCACACCGGTGAGCTGGACGGCGGGCGAGGTGCCCGCGACCACGATCCGCCCGGCGGTGCCGGTCACCCGGAAGCGCTCGGCGCCGCTGAGCGCGGACAGCTCGAACTGCTCCTCGTGGTCCGGCAGCAGCCGCCGCAGCGCGGCGCGCGCCGGGGTGATGTCCGAGGCCGCGCCGGGTGTCACGGGCGCGGAGGGCACGGAGGGCACGGAGGGGAGCGCGGCGGCACCCGGCGCCGCGCCCGCGAGGGCCGCGCCCGCGCCGATCACCCCCACGGTGCCCAGGACCCCGCGTCTCGACAACTCGTCCATCAGCGCCTCCGTGTTGCCCGCGTCACACTCGGTGCATGCGTGGCGCAGGTTACCGGGCGTCCGCCCTCCGGGAACGGGGGAGCGGGGACACGGTGGCCGGATGCGGACGGGCGCGGGGCCCGGCACTCGGCGTACGGCCCCTGCGGCACCGGCAGTTGTGGTTCGGCCCCCGCCCCCGGATGTCCCTCCGCCGACGCCGCGCGATCGGCGTGGCGGCGGGCCCCGGGACCCGGCCGGGGACGGGGGAGCGGATCAACACGGCCGGGGAGCCCGGCACCCGTCCGATGGGCAGCCCGTCGCCGAGCCACCACGCGCGGGAGCACGTGCGGGACGCCTCCGGGCCCCCGGGAGCACGGCGCCGGACGGTCCCCGGCCCGGGAGGGCGGTAATCGGCCGGATCGTTTCGCGCCAGGGGCGGGGCGGCCCTGCCCGCCCCGGGGCTCAGCCGTGGTCCAGATAGGCGAGCACCGCCAGCACCCGGCGGTTGTCGTCGTCCGACACCGGAAGCCCCAGCTTGGCGAAGATGTTGGAGGTGTGCTTGGCCACCGCCCGCTCGGTCACCGTCAGCCGCTCGGCTATCGCCGCGTTGGACCGCCCCTGCGCCATCAGCCCCATGACCTCCAGCTCGCGCGGGGTCAGCCCGCCCATCGGCCTGTCCTGCGAGCGCCGGGAGAGCAACTGCGAGATCACCTGCGGGTCCATCGCCGTGCCCCCGCCCGCCACCCGCCGCACCGCGTCGACGAACTGGTCGGCGTCGAAGACCCGGTCCTTGAGCAGATAGCCGACCCCGCCGTGGCCGTCGGCCAGCAGCTCACGCGCGTACAACTGCTCCACGTGCTGCGAGAGGACCAGCACCGGCAGCCCCGGCCGGGCCCGCCGGGCGGCCAGCGCGCACTGGAGGCCCTCGTCGGTGTGGGACGGCGGCAGCCGCACATCCACCACGGCCACGTCCGGCTCCAGCTCCGCGAGCGCCTTCGCCAGCTCGGGCCCGGACTCCACCGCGGCCAGGATCTCGAAGCCGTACGCCTCCAGCATCCGCACCAGGCCGTCACGGAGGAGAAAGAGGTCTTCGGCTAGAACAACGCGCAAGGGATCTCCATGGTGACCATGGTGGGGCCGCCGGCGGGCGAGCTGACGGCCAGGACGCCGTCGAATGTACCGAGCCTGCGCTCGATCCCGCTCAGACCCGTCCCGGACCCCTCCGGCGCCCCCGCCCGCGCCTCCGGGCCGATCACCGCGCCGCCCCCGCCGTCGTCGGTGACCGCGATCCGCAGCGCGCCCTCCGCGTGGGAGATGTCCACCCAGATCCGTTCCGCGCCCGCGTGCTTGACGGCGTTGGCCAGGGTCTCGCTCACCGCGAAGTACGCCGCCGACTCCACCGCCGCCTCGGTGCGCCCCGTCAGCTCCACATCCACCTCGGTCCGGACCGGCAGCCGCAGAGCCAGCGCCTTCACCGCGTCCCCGAGACCCCGCTCGGCCAGCACCGGCGGATGGATGCCCCGGACCAGGTCGCGCAGTTCGGTCAGCGCCTCGGCGGAGTCCGCCCGGGCCCGCGCGAGCAGCAGCTTCGCCCGCGCCGGGTCCTTCTCGATCAGCGCCTCCACCGTGCCCAGGTTCATGCCCATCGCCACCAGCCGGGCCTGCGCCCCGTCGTGGAGGTCGCGCTCGATCCGGCGCAGCTCGGCCGCCGAGGTGTCCAGGGCGTCGTGCCGGGTCTCGGTGAGCCGGTCGATCCGCTGCTCCAGCTCGCCCTCCCGGTCGGGCTGGAGGACCGCCGCCGTGAGCTGGAAGTGGATACGGACCAGGGCCGGGTTGGCCTTGACCGCGAGGACGATCAGGGCGAGCGCGAGCAGCGCCGCGAGACCGCCGGTGCCCCAGCCCTGGACCGGGACGAAGGCGTACCAGTACGGGCCGTCCGAGGCGTCGGCCAGCGGTATCCACAGCCCGGCGGCGACCAGCAGCCCGAAGAGACCGTGCAGGATCAGCCCGGGGGCCGGCGCGGCGACGACCGCCCCGGCGGTCATGTCCACCAGCAGCCACTGGAGATCGCGCCAGGTGGCCGGGTCCTTCAGCATCAGGGAGCAGCGCTCGACCTGGCCGGTGACCCCGCCGCGCAGATCGCGGGGGAAGGGGCGGTGCGCGGCCGGAATCCGCCGCCCCGCCCAGGTGGCCGCCAGCAGCCGGCGCCGGGCGCTGTGCAGCCGCACCAGATGCAGGACCGCCGGGGTGGTGAAGACCCCGACGCCGATGGGGATCAGGGCGATGGAGACCACCGCCGACACGAAGAGCGTGACCGATCCGGCCAGTGCCAGCAGGGTCAGCGCCAGCCCCTGGACGGCGGCCACCACCGCCGCCCCGATCCTCGTCGCGTTCATGGCCGTCCCCCCGGGAGTGTGCGGTCCGGCCACCAGTCTGTCCCGGACACGGGGCGGGGGCACTGGGCCCCGCCACCGGACCGGGGGTGTAGCCGACACCACCCTCCGGCCTTGTCCTAGGGCCCCACGGGACCGGCCGCGCCGGGGGCCGGGCGGTCCCCGGCCAGGCCCAGTACCCGGGCCTCCAGCTCCGGTGCCAGCCCCGCCGCCGCCCGCACCGGGCGCTCCCCCGACTCCCCGGCGTCCCGCATCCACGCCCACGTGTCGGCCACGGTCTCCGCGAGCGGCCGGCACCGCAGCCCGGCGCCGGACGCCTTGGCGACGCTCAGCCCGTAGAGCGCGTTGTGCAGTTCGGCGGCCTCGGTGCGGGGGACCCAGAGGGGGAGGTGCGTCCAGGGCTCGATGCCCGCAGCGATGATCGCCTCCGGCGGGGTCCAGCGCAGCTCGGCGACCGAGCCGGTGACCCGCGCGCAGGCCGTCAGCACCTCCTCCATCGTCGTCCGCCCGGCCTCGCCGACGAGGTTGTACGGGCCGCTGAGCCCGGCCTGCGCCGCCGACAGGGTCCACTCGGCGAGATCGCGTACGTCGATGTACTGGAGCGGGTTGTCCCGGGGGCCGGGGGCGAGGACCGGGCCGCCCCGGGCGACGCGCCGCAGCCACCACGGCAGCCGGTCCACGTTCTCGTGCGGGCCGAGCAGCAGCCCGGCCCGCACCAGCAGGGAGCGGTGCTCGCCGAAGGCCTCGACGGCGGCGATCTCGCCGCCGCGCTTGGCCTCCGCGTAGGGGACGCCGGACGCGTCGGGGGAGGCGTCCACGACCGGGGCGCTCTCGTCGAACCCGGTGGCGGGCGGCCAGGCGTAGACGGAGCAGCTCGACACATAGGCGTACCGCCCGGCGCGTCCGGCGAGCAGCCGCGCGGAGTCGCGCACCGCGCGGGGGTCGGAGGCCCAGGTGTCCACCACGAGGTCCCACTCCCCGCCCCGGAGCGCTTCGAGACCCCCGGGCCGCTCCCGGTCGCCGACGAGCGCCCGCACCCCGGGGGGCGCCGGGCGCCGCCCCCGGTTGAACACACTCACCTCCCACCCCCGCCCCACCCCGCCGGCCACCAGGGCCCGCCCCGCGAACTCGCTCCCGCCCAACACCAATAGCCTCATCCCCCCACCCTGCCCCGTGCCCCCCTGCTGCCACCACGTCTTTCTGCTACGGGAAGAACCTCCCGTGCTGACTCGCTCCCTCCGGGGGGTGCCTCCGGACGGGGCCGGGGTTTCCTCAGCCCGGCGGGGGTGGCTGAGGCACACCCCTCAGCGTGGCCGGGGAGCTGAGCCGCATCACCCAGTCTCGCGGAGGTCCCGAGGCACGGCATCCACCTCTGCGGGGGAGCCGAGGCACAAAGCCAGGCACGACCCCCTGCCTCGCCGGGGAGCCGAGGCACGAAATCCACCTCTGCGGGGGAGCCGAGGCACAAAGCCAGGCACGACCCCCTGCCTCGCCGGGGAGCCGAGGCACGAAATCCAGCCTCGCCGGCGTTTGAGGCGCGGGGGTTCGGGGGCTGGCCCCCGACCGTGGCCCGCGGGATGCGGGGTCCTGTGGCACAGGGTCCGTCCTCAATCGCCGGACGGGCTGGGTTTGTGCGGGTCACCTGTGGACCAGGGTCTGTCCTCAATCGCCGGACGGGCTGGGTTTGTGCGGGTCACCTGCGGTGCGGGGTCCGTCCTCAATCGCCGGACGGGCTGGAGCTGCTCGGGTCACCTGTGGCACAGGGTCCGTCCTCAAGCTCCCCCGGAGCTGGCCCCGGGAGGCGCCCCAGACAGGCTGGAGTTGTCGCACAGACCCCGCCCTCCCGCGCCGCACACGCCAATGCCTCCCGACCGCCACCCGGAAGGCGCGCCCCACCACCCCAAGGCCATCCCGGCGGCGAGAAAATAACCGCCCCCATGGCCCAAAACCTCCACCCCGGTGGCACCATATCCCCACCATGACAGACGCCCGCTCCCCCCTCCGCGCCCTCCGCGCCCTCCTCTTCGCGGCGATCTGCATCTCCCTTGCCACCCTCGGCCACACCCTCGTCTCCGGCCACGACATCCCCCTCACCCCCCTCCTCCCCGCCTTCCCCCTCATCTCCGCCCTCGCCTGGCTCGCCGCCGCGCGCCGGCGCGGCGCCCTCACCATCGGGCTGGGGCTGCTCGCCGTGCAGGGCGCCCTCCACCTCTACTTCGCGCGCGCCCAGCTCCACGGCGCACCCGAGCCCGCGCACCACCACACCCCCGACCCCACCCCCGACCTCGGTCTTCTCGGGCCCTCGCCCGTCGCCATGGTCGCCGCGCACCTCCTCTCCGCCGCCGTGTGCGCGGTCTGGCTGGCCCGGGGCGAAGCCGCCTTCCTCCGGCTCGCGCGCGCCGTCGCCGCCCTCGCCTTCACCCCGTTGCGGCTGCTCCTCGCCGTCGTACGGCCGCTGCCCGACCCCGCCCCCCGGCCCGTGCGCCGCCGCCCCGCCCGCGCCCGGCGCCGCAGCCTTCTCCTCGCCGACTCGCTCGTGCGCCGTGGCCCGCCCGCGCCCCTCGCACCCCGCGCCACGGCCCCCGGAGCTGCTGTCTGACCTGGGGCCGGTTCCCCATGTCACTCACAACTCCCTAGGACCGCCATGTCCATCGACGCCCCCACCGAGGGTCGTACCGAGGGCCGCACCGAGACGGAGCAGGAGACCGCCGCGACGCCCGGCGCCCCCTCCTCCACCTGGAGCGCCCTGCGGCCACTCGCCCTCCGCATCCACTTCTACGCCGGTCTGCTGGTCGGCCCGCTCCTGCTGGTCGCCGCCCTCAGCGGCCTTCTCTACGCCCTCTCCTTCCAGGCCGAGAAGATCGTCTACCGCCATGAGCTGACCGTCCCCGAGGGCGACCGCGCCCTCCCCCTCTCCGCCCAGGTCGACGCCGCCCGGGAGGCCCGCCCCGACGGCACGGTGACCGCCGTCTGGCCCGCGCCCGACGGCGAGTCCACCACCCGGGTGCTGATGAGCGCCCCCGGTGTCGAGGAGGGCAGGTCACTCGCCGTCTTCGTCAATCCGTACACCGCCGAGATACGCGGTGAGCTGCCCTCCTACGGCAGCTCCGGCGCCCTCCCCCTGCGCACCTGGCTCGACGAGCTGCACCGTGATCTCCACCTCGGCGAGATCGGCCGCAACTACAGCGAACTCGCCGCGAGCTGGCTCTGGGTCGTCGCCCTCGGCGGCCTGCTGCTCTGGCTCGGCCGCAGGCGCGCCGGCAAGCGCGCCCTGCTCGTCCCGGAGCGCGGTGCCCGGGGCCGCCGGCGCACCCTCACCTGGCACGGCTCCGTCGGCCTGTGGGCGGTGACCGGTCTCGTCCTGCTCTCCGCCACCGGACTGACCTGGTCCCGCTACGCGGGCGAGAACATCGGAGCCGTCCAGGACCAGCTCGGCGGCGCCACCCCCGCCGTGTCGGCCACCCTCGACGGAGGCTCCGCCTCCGGCGGGGGCCACGAGGGGCACGAGGGCCACGGCGGCGGCGGGGGAGCGGCCCGCCAGGGGGCGGACGTCGGCATCGACAAGGCGCTGGAGTCCGCCCGTACCGCCGGAATCGATTCCGGGAAGCTGGCTGTCACCCTCCCCTCCGAGGGCACCGGCTATGTGGTCAAGGAGACCGACACCACCTTCCCCGTCCAGCTCGACTCCGCCGCCGTCGACCCGGCGGACGGCACGGTCATCGACCAACTGCGCTTCTCCGACCACCCCGTACTCGCCCAGCTCACCCGGTTCGGCATCGACGCGCACATGGGCGTCCTGTTCGGGCTGCCCAACCAGCTCGCGCTGGCGGCCCTGGCGCTCGCGCTCATCGCGCTGATCCTCTGGGGCTACCGGATGTGGTGGCTGCGCAGGCCCACCAAGGCGCGGCTGTTCGCCGGCGGAAGGCCGGTGCCGCGCGGCGCCTGGCGGCGCGTCCCGGCGACCGCGCTGCTGCCGCTCACCGCGGCCACCGTGTTCGTCGGCTGGTTCGTGCCGCTGCTCGGCGTCACCCTGCTGGTGTTCCTGGCGTTCGACCTGGCGCTGGGAGCCGTGGCGAAGGCCCGCGCCCGGGCCTGACCAGGGGTGAGGGGGCGCGGCCCGGCCCCGGCGCGTGTGCCGGGGCCGGGCCGTCGCTCACGGTGTGTACTTGTAGCCGACCCGCCGCACGGTCTGGATCGTACGGCGGTGCTCGGCGCCGAGCTTGCGGCGCAGCCGGGCGACATGGACGTCGACGGTGCGCCCGTCGCCCACATGCCCGTACCCCCACACCGTCGTCACCAGCTGGTCGCGGGTGTGCACCCGGTGCGGATGCGCCACCAGATGCGCCAGCAGCTCGAATTCGAGATAGGTCAGATCGAGCGCCGTACCGCCCACCCACGCGACCCGCTCCGCCGCGTCGATGCGCACCGGCCCGGCCGGCTCCACCGGTTCCTCCGGCTCGTCGGGGACACGGACGGGGGTGAGTGCCGCGGGCGGATGCTGGTCGGCCGGTACGAGGACGAGATAGCCGACCATCGGCGGCCGGCCGGGCAGCCCGGGGACACTGTGCTGGGGCACGGGCAGCCAGGTGGCGCCCGGCGGCAGGAACTCCGCCACGTCGACGAGGCTGCCCGGGGGCACCACCTCGTCCCGGTCTATGGCGCGCAACCGGTGGCGGGCGGGGTTCAGCGCTCCCGCGTGGACAGCGGCGGTCGCGGCGGAGGCCGCTGAGGCGGCGCTTCCGTTGACCGCGGCGGACAGGGCGGAGAGGGGGCGGGAGTTCGCCATGAGCGGTCAGCTCTCTTTCGCGCGATGGAGTCGTCGAGTCGTCGAGTCGGTAGGACGGACGTACGTCGTGCGCGCGGGCCGAAGGCCGAAGGACGGCTTTAGAGGGCCTGCGCGTTCATCGCGCGGCAACACTCCCGGTCGAAGTCGTGGTGCTGCCGGGAGGGCCAGAAGGGCTCCAGGTCACTGCGACCTGTCGCGGGTTTCTCCAAGCTGGCCATGGGCTCATTGAAGCAGATGTCCACGGCGTGAACGAGGGCCTCTCTCACGGTTCGAGACGCCGATCGCGTCACACCCGGGCGGTGCCGTACCACCCGCCAGGCCGGAAATCCCCTCTCTGGCCGGTA
This sequence comes from Streptomyces sp. NPDC001985, assembly GCF_040296845.1. NCBI lineage: Bacteria > Bacillati > Actinomycetota > Actinomycetes > Kitasatosporales > Streptomycetaceae > Streptomyces > Streptomyces sp. NPDC001985. The sequence continues at coordinate 22,847 of NZ_JBEOYB010000004.1, read as the reverse complement.
ACTTCCCCGCTCAGCGCGGTGGGAGCGCACCACGGCAGAGCCTCGGCCACCGGTGCCCGCCCCGGACAGCCGTCCCACTCCTCGGACACCGAAGCGGACACACCCGTGGGGGCGCCCGCCGAATCGGCGGGCGCCCCCACGGTCTTGACGGAACGGCACGGCTCAGACCTGCCCGGCCTTCTCCAGCGCCGTGCAGCAGGTGTCCACCATCAGCCGGGTCACCACGTACGGGTCGACGTTGGCGTTGGGCCGCCGGTCCTCCAGGTAACCCGTGCCGTCCTTCTCCACCTGCCAGGGGATGCGCACCGATGCGCCCCGGTCGGAGACCCCGTAGCTGTACTCGTTCCACGGCGCGGTCTCGTGCAGTCCGGTGAGACGGTCGTCGATGCCCGCACCGTAGTTCTTGACGTGGTCCAGCGGCTTGGAGCCCTCGCCCAGCGACTCACACGCGGTGATGATGGCGGCGTACCCCTCGGGGCCCTCCCGCATCACCTTCGTGGAGAAGTTGGTGTGCGCGCCCGCGCCGTTCCAGTCGCCCTTCACCGGCTTGGGGTCGAGCGTCGCCGCGACCCCGAAGTCCTCGGCGGTGCGGTAGAGCAGCCAGCGCGCGATCCACAGCTGGTCCGCGACCTCGACCGGTCCGAGCGGGCCGACCTGGAACTCCCACTGGCCCGGCATGACCTCGGCGTTGATGCCGGAGATCCCGATCCCGGCCTTGAGGCAGTTGTCGAGGTGCGCCTCCACCACGTCACGGCCGTGGATCTCGTCCACACCGACTCCGCAGTAGTAGCCGCCCTGGGGGGCGGGGAAGCCGCCGACGGGGAAACCGAGCGGACGGTCGCCCTCGAAGAAGGTGTACTCCTGCTCGATGCCGAAGACCGGCTCCTGCGCGGTGAACCGCTCGGCCAGCTCCACCAGCTCGGCCCGGGTGTTCGACTCGTGCGGGGTCATGTCCGTGTTGAGGACCTCGCAGAGCACCAGCAGATCGCCGCCGCCCCGGATCGGGTCGGGACAGGAGAAGACCGGCTTCAGTACGCAGTCGGACGCGTGGCCCTTGGCCTGGTTGGTGCTGGACCCGTCGAAGCCCCAGAGCGGCAGCTCGGCGCCGTCGCCGAGGATCTTCGTCTTGGAACGCAGCTTGGCCGTCGGCATGGTGCCGTCGATCCAGATGTACTCGGCCTTGAAGGTCACGGGGTCGTCCTTTGCGGGTGCGGCGGGCCGGTGCGGGTGGTGCGGGTGGTGCGGTGGTGCTCTCTGCGGTGCAGCTTCGCAATGTCCCATTTCCCGGCCGTTGCCCTATTGTGAACCCCGTGTTACGCGGGCCCCGGAGCCCCGTATGCCGGGTACTCACCGGATTCCGCCCCGGTGGGGCGGTGGCGCCGGTCACACTGGTACGCATGGACAATCCCGTGCGGAACCTACGTTGTGGTCTCTTCGGCGCCGGTCCGTGGGCGGAACACGCCCATGCGCCGGCCCTCGCCGCGCACGGCGGGGTGGACTTCGCCGGGGTCTGGGCCAGAAGGCCGGAGGCCGCCGCCGCGCTCGCCCGCGCGCACGGCACGGAGGCGTACTCCGGGGACGAGGGAATCGACGCGCTCCTCGCGGAGTGCGAGGCCGCGGCCTTCGCGCTGCCGCCCGACGTCCAGGCCCCGCTGGCCGCGCGGGCCGCCGAGGCCGGCCGCCATCTGATCCTCGACAAGCCGGTGGCCACCAGCGTGGCCGCCGCCCGGGAGACGGCCGAGGCGGCGGTACGCGCCGGGGTGGCTTCCGTGGTCTTCTGCACACCGCGATTCGACCCGGACACCGCGATCTGGATCGCGGAGCAGTCGGCGGCGGGCGGGTGGTTCACCGCCTCCGCGGTGTGGCTCGGCTCGCGGAACACCCCCGGCGAGGACGTCCGGTACCCGCCGTCGCCGTGGCGCCGCGAGAAGGGCGGGCTGTGGGATGTCGGACCGCATGTGCTGTCGGTGCTGATCCCCTTCCTCGGGGAGGTGACGGAGGTGAGGGCGATCCCCGGGGCGCGGGACACCGGCACCGTGCACTTGGTGCTCCAGCACGCCTCCGGCGGATCGAGCACGGCGACGATCGGCCTGGGCGCCCCCCGGAGGGCGGCCGGCGTGAGCGTCGAGTTCGCGGGGGAGCGGGGGAGGGCGGTGCTGCCGAAGGGGTCGGACGCGGTGAACGCGCTGCGGCAGGCGGTGGATGAGCTGCGCCAGGCGATCAGGAGTGGGGAGCCGAATGCGTGTGATGCCCGCTTCGGGGTGAGGCTGACGGAGATCCTCGCGGAGGCCGAATCACAACTCCCCTGACCTCACACCCCCTGTCCGACCCGCACCCCCCCCGCGCGCGCTCGCAATCCCGCACCCCCGCTAGCGAACCCGGCTCCGCCCCTCCAGCCGGTCTGGGGGCACCTCCCAGAGGCAACTCTGGAGGAGTTCGAGGACGGACCCCGCACCGGGGGTGTCCCGAGCAAACCTGGCAGGTCCGGCCCGTCCCGCCTGTCCGGCAATCCCAGCCCGTCCGGCACACCCAGCCCGTCCGGCGTTTGAGGACGGACGCCGCACCGGGGGTGGCCCGAGCAATCCCAGCGGGTCCGGCAATCCCAGGCCGTCCGGCACACCCCAGCCCGTCCGGCGTTTGAGGACGGACGCCGCACCGGGGGTGTCCCGAGCAAACCCAGCGGGTCCGGCACCCCCAGCCCGTCCGGCACACCCAGCCCGTCCGGCGATTGAGGACGGACCCTGTGCCACAGGACCCCGCATCCTGCAGGCCACGGTCGGGGGCCAGCCCCCGAACCCCCGCTCCTCAAACGCCGGAGGGGCTGGGGTGGTGCTGCCTCAATCGCCGGAGGGGCTGAGGTGGTGCGGCTCAATCGCCGGAGGGGCTGGAGTGGTGCTGCCTCAAACTCCCCCAGAGCTGCCTCTGGGAGGTGCCCCCAGCGGGGCTGAGGTGGTGCTGCCTCAATCGCCGGAGGGTTGGGGTGGTGCTCCTCGAACTCCCCCAGAGCTGCCCCCAGCGGGGCTGGATTTCGTGCCTCGGCCCGCCGACGGGGTTCGGGTAGCGCGGCCCGAACGCCGAACGCCGAACGCCGAGGGGCGCTGCCCACACGCCGGAGGAGACCCACCGGTGCGCCGGGTCAGCGCACCGGTGGGGCGGGCTCGCGGGTCAGCAGCGCACTCACCACCGCCACCTGCGCCCCCTCCACCCCCACCCCCCCATCCTCCACTTCCCACAACGCGTTCTGCAGCACCCTCCCCATCGTCCACCCCACCGCCCGCCCCCGGTCCAACCCCAGCACCTCGGTCAGCAGGTCGAAGCGGCGCAGCACCGCACGGGTGACATCCCCCGTCGGCACCACCACCTCCTCCCAGCGGGTGTCCAGCGCCGGCCACAGCTCGAAGGCGGGGTCACCGGCGAGTGGTTCGGGGTCGATGGCCAGCCAGGGCTCCCGCTGCCCGGCGAGGACGTTGTCGTAGTGCAGGTCCCAGTGGAGCAGCCGGTTCCCCGGCTCGTCGCCGATCAGCTCCGCCACGGTGTCGGCGCATCTGCGCAGCAGCCGCCGCTCGTCCGGGTCGCGCACCGCCGGAAGCGCCCTCGGCACCTCCTCCAGCATGGCGGCGGCGACATCGTCCAGCCGCCGCAGCCCCTCGGGCGCCTCCACCGCCACCAGCCGCGCCATCACCCCGGCGAGAATCCCCATCGCGGCGGTGTCGTCGGTGTCGGCGACGGACGACAGCGGGCGGGCGGCGTCCAGCCGCTCCAGCAGCATGGTGCCGGTGGCCGGATCGTGGTCGTACAGCTCCAGCACCCCCTGGCCGCCCCAGGCGCGCAGCCCGGCGGGCACCCCGGCGGTCTCCTCGGTGACCCGCTGGAACTTCACCACCGCGTCCGTTCCATCCGCCCGTCTCACCGGCAGGACGAGTGAGGCCATGCCGTGCCCGGGCAGGCCGTCGGGCCGCAGGTCCCAGCGGTCCAGGAGGTCCGCGGCCAGCTTGGGCAGCGCGGCGACCCAGGCGCGGGCGGCCGGATCGCCGACGCCGTACGACGCGGCGAAGGCGGCGGGAACGTCGAGGGACTGGGATGCGGGGCTCATGCCGGAGGCTCCTCCGAGGGTCGGGTCCGGTCCTGCGTCACCGGGCGCCGCCACCCTATGCGCGCACCGTCTCCCCGGCCTCCCCTTTTCCCCGGCGGCGCCCCAGCGCGTCCCGCACCGCCTCGTCCGTGCGCGCCACCACCGCGGTGCCGTCCTCCGCCGTGATGATGGGCCGCTGGATCAGTTCGGGGTGCCGGGCCAGCGCCTCGATCCACCGCCCCCGCGCGCTCTCCTCCCGGGCCCACTCCGCCAGTCCGAGCCGCTGTGCCCCGGGCTCCCGGGTGCGGGTGATGTCCCAGGGCTCCAGTCCGAGCCGCTCCAGCACCGCGCGGATCTCGTCCTCGTCCGGCACGTCCTCCAGATAGCGCCGCACGGTGTACGCGGCGCCTTCCGCGTCGAGCAGGGCGAGGGCGCCGCGGCACTTGGAACAGGCGGGGTTGATCCAGATCTCCATCCCGCGACGATACCCGGACGCTCTCTCGCGCGGACCCTCCAAACCCTGCCTGGCCAGGGGCGATTGTCAGTGCCGGGACCTAGAATGGAGAGCAGTTCGGGATGGTCCCGCCACCGCGCCTGGAGGTTTGCCGATGGCCGCAGCCAGAGTCATGACGAAGCCGACCGACACCGCTCACCCGACCACATCAGCAGCACCCACCGCACCCACCGCGTCCGCCGCCCCACCGCTCCGGAAGCACCCGCTCCCGGCCGGCCGCCCGCGCGAGTGGTATGTGAACCACAACCGCAGGCTCAAGGCGATGCGCCTGGCCATCGCCCTGCTCGACGGGGGTGTCCACCCCCCGGCCACCGCCGACAACGCACGGATACGGACGACGGCGGACCTGATCGGCATCCACCCGCCGTCCGACACCACCTGCCGCATGGTGCGCGCGCTGATCCGCTACGGCCGCTGACCCGCTGGGTCGTCTCTTTCGGACCGTGCCGGGCTCGCGAGCCCCGGTGCCGCGCCCCGCCGCGCTGTCGCCGGTCGCCGGTGCTCCGCGTGGGCTCCCTCCTCCGCCTCGCGATCCACGGCACCGGACCCCGCTCACCGATCCGGCCCGATCCGAAAGAAACTCCCTAGGGCCGTTGGTCCACCCCGCCCGCCGCCCCGCCCGGTGCGCTGCCCGCCGGGGCGGGGGGCGGGGGCGCCCAGCGGGTCACCCGGACCCTGTCGCCGACGGTCAGGGTGCCCGGCCGCGCCACGGCGGCCTTCACCCCGAAGCTGACCTTGTTGTCGTACTCGGGCTCGCGCCGGTAGCCGGCGAGCGTACGGATCGGCTCGGGCCCCGCCCGCACCCCGGTGGTCTGGTCGACCATCGGGACCGCACAGCGCGTCGCCCGTACCGCGTAGGCGAGGCGGACGCTCCCGGCCTCCAGTCCGCGCATCCCGTCCTCGGTGTGGGGCTCGGCGCAGCCGCCGAGGACGATGTTCGGCCGGAAGCGGTCCATCGGCACGGGCCGGCCCCCGTGGGCCTCGATCCGCGCGTTCAGACCGTCCAGCGAGGCCCGGGAGACGATCAGCAGGGCGTGCGCGTCGGCGAAGGCGACCTTCCCCGGGGTCTCGCCCCAGCCGTCCCGGTCGTACCCCGGCACCGCCCGCACCAGCCGGGACGCGGCGCCGAGCACCTCGGAGAACCACTCGGCCACGGTGTCGCCCTGGTCCGCGCCCTCGCCGATCGGCTTCCCGAACATGCTCACCGCCCGGCGCCCGGCCTCGGGGTCGACCTCGACCACCAGGGTCTCGACGCCATCGGCCGCCAGCCGCAGCCGGGCCCCGCCGTCGAGGATCTCCGGCCGGACGGCGGCCATGGCGGGCAGCGTCCGCTGACTGCGGAAGGAGCCATCGACGGCGTCCACGATCATGAAGGTGCGGTCGTGCAGCAGTCCCGTCTCCACGAGGGCGGCGGAGACCACGTCCGTACCGGCGCATCCCTTCACGGGGAAGTACGTCAGCCGTTCGACGGTGATCGCGGAGTCAGTGTTCGGCACGGAGACGCTCCTTCACGGCCGCCCACTCGTCGCCGAGGATCGAGAAGTGGACCGAGTCCCGCCAGCTCCCGTCGGGCCGCATCCGATGGCGGCGCAGCACCCCTTCGCGCCGGGCGCCGAGACGGGCGATGGCGGCCTGGGAGCGCTCATTGAGGTGGTCGGTCTTCAACTGCACCCGGCCCATCCCCAGATCCTCGAAGGCGTGGGTGAGCAGGAGCAGCTTGGCCTCGGAGTTGACCGCGGTGCGCCAGTGCTCCCTGCCGTACCAGGTCGAGCCGATCTCCAGCCGCTCGTTCCCGGCGTCGATGTCCAGATAGACGGTCCAGCCGATCGCCCGGCCGGTCCGCAGCAGAACGACGGCGAAGGGCACGCACTCCCCCCGCTCGGCCTCGCCGAGCAGCTCGCGCAGCTTCCCGCCCAGCTCGTCCTCGGTGCGCGGGGTGGGCCCGCCCAGCCAGCGCCAGACCTCGTCGTCCCCGCCGCCGGCGGCGAAGAGGTCGGGGAGGTGCGCCGGGGCGAGCGGTTCGAGGCGGATGTGCCGCCCGGTGAGGGTGATGGGCACGGGTGACGTCGCGGGCATGCCACCGACGCTAACGCTTTTCTGCATTAGCTGCAATGAATTTATGCACTAGTGCATAAAGGGCGATATGGCGGCGGCTCAGGCGCCCACCACACCGTCGATTCCCTCACGCGGCAGGCCGGCGTGCCCGTTGTGGCGCCCGTGCTCCAGGAGCACATGCGCCACCACCATCCGCAGCGACACCTCCTCGCCCCATCGCCGCTGGTACCCGGTCACGTCCAGGGGCTCGGCCGTGCGCTCGACGCGGCGCGGCAACTCCTCGTCGGTGAGCCCCGCGCACTTCATGGCGAGGGTCGCGCGGTGGCAGTCCAGGAACGCCCGGAGCGTGCCGCGTCCGCTGCCCGAGCGGGGTGGTCCCACGCGGCCGTCGCCGGTCACCGGGCGCCCTCCTCCCCGTCCGCCTGTTCCCTCGCGCGCATCCTCGCCCAGAACCGGGGCCGTCAGTGGGCGATCCGGTCGATCAGCTCCCGCGCACCCTGGCGCAACAGTGCCACGGCGACCGAGGTCCCCAGCGTCGCCGGGTCGAGCGGGCCCGCCCACTCGTGCGCGTTGAGCACCCGCTTCCCGTCCGGTGTGAACACCTTCGCCCGCAGCGACAGCTCCCCGCTCCGCTCGGCGCGCGCGAACCCCGCGATCGGCGAATTGCAGTGCCCCTGGAGCACATGGAGGAACATCCGCTCCGCCGTCGCCTCCCGGTGCACCGCCGGATCGCCGAGCCCGCTCACCGCCTCGATGGTCGCGGTGTCGTCCTCCCGGCACTGGAGCGCGAGAATCCCGGCCCCGATCGGCGGGCACATCGTCTCCACCGACAGCACCTCGCTGACCACGTCCAGCCGCTCGATCCGCGCCAGCCCCGACACCGCGAGCAGCAGCGCGTCCGCCTCCCCGTCCGCCAGCTTCTCCAGCCTCCGGTTGGCGTTCCCGCGCATCGGCACACACTCCAGATGCGGATGCGACACGGCCAGCTGCGCCACCCTGCGCACGGAGGACGTCCCGATCCGGGTCCCCTGCGGCAGGGCGTCGAGCCCCAGCCCGCCGGGGTGCACCAGCGCGTCCCTGATGTCGTCGCGCTCCAGGAACGCCGCGAACACCGTCCCCGCCGGCAGCGGCCGGTCGGCCGGCACGTCCTTCACACAGTGCACCGCCAGATCCGCCTCCCCGGCCAGCAGCGCCGCGTCCACCTCCTTGGTGAACGCCCCCTTCCCGCCCAGCCGGGCGAGATCCCCCATCCACCGGTCCCCGGAGGTCGTCACCGGCACCACCTCGGTCCGCACCCCGGGCCGGTGCCGCGTCAACTCGGCCCGTACGCGCTCGACTTGCGCGAGGGCCATGGGGGAGGAGCGGGAGACGATCCGGATCAGCTCAGGCTCAGACATGCCGAACACCCTAGAGGGTGCGCCCCCAAGGTCATCCCTCATCCGCGCAGTCGGGTGAACCCCCCGCGGCACCCGGGCGCCTGCCCGGCGGTGAGCCGGGCAGGCGCTGTTCGGTCGCGGGCCCGCTCCAGCGGGTGTCAGGCCCCGTGGCCGTCCTCGGCGGCATCCATGCCCGCCTCCACATCGGCGGCGTACACCGGCCGCTCCTCGATCCCGAGCACCCGCAGCAGCGGCGTGGTCGGAACCCGGTAGCAGCCCCTGAGCCGGAGCACCGGACAGGGGAAGGCACCCTGGCGCACCAGCCGGTACGCGGTACTGACGCTGATCCCCAGCGCCCGGGCCGAGGTGCGCAGATCCACCGTCACCGGCAGCTCGAACACCTCGGTGAAGGTGAGGGCCCCGCGCGGTGGGCTCACCGGCGCCGCCCGCCGGGCCGGACGGAGAGGGTGCCGATACGGCGCCGCTTCCGGGTCCGCCGGGACTTGCTGACGACGGTCCGGAGATCGAGCCGCCCGGCGAGCGACCCGAGCCGCTCTCCCTCCAGCTGCGTCGCCGATACGGAGAACCGCAGCGGGGCACGGAGTCCGTCGGCGCTGTCCCCGCCGTCCGGGCCCTGCGCGTGGGTGACCTCCACCTCCCAGTCCCACGGCCCGGGGTCCGGCTCCGGGTCCGTGTCGCCGGGGTCGCCTGCTCCCGGGTGGTCGTGGTTCTGCGCGATCCTCTCGATATGCCCGACGGGGATCGGATGCCGCGTCGTGCGGGCGTAGCGCCAGGCTCGGTTGCGCGCCGCCCTGACCAGCACGTCAGCCGCGTCGGACGCGTCGGGTGCCACCTTCTCCAGCGTCTCCAGCAGCGCGAGCACCATCTCCGCCTCGATGTCCGGCCGACTGGCCCGCAGCCGGGTGCAGACCCGGTACGCCGCGCTGTTCAGCCGGGGCAGGGCGAGCCAGATCAGCAGCAGCCGCCACGGCCCCCGCGGCTCCCGCTCCGCCTTGGCCGCGCGGATCACCTCCTGCCAGAGGGCGGCCTTCAGCGCCGGGTCCGCCGTGGGTCCGTACAGGGTTTCGCGGGCCTCGGCGGGCGAGAACGGCAGGGTGCGCCGCTCGTGGGTGACGCGCAACTCCACGCCTTCGACGGTGTGCGGGTCGTCGAAGTGCTTCTTGATCGTGGTGAAAACTCCGCTGGTATCGAACAATGTCATGAACTGTTCTCCTTGGGCACCGCGGTGCCATGGGTCCGGATGTACGCAGAGGTGCTCGGGGGTGGCTTCGGACGCCGGTGACGGCTGGACATATCGGTCTTCAGCCTCATGCGTCTCAGATTTGTTCATCTGTGGTCTGCGGCGCCCTCCCGCGCTCTCTCGCGACGAGAGGTGTGTGGTGGAGCGCCCTGCCGCCGATGGGGACATGGGCGGGGAGAGGAACGGGTGCCCGCCGGCGGCGGGCACCCTGAGACCTCAGCGGACGGGAGGCGGCGCGGTTACGCCTGCTCGGTCGGCGGGTTCTCCTCGGTGACGGCCGGCGGAACCTCCGGGCTCGGCTGCTGGGGCTTGGCGGGGTGCGGCCGGTGCGGCGGGATCGATCCCGAGCGCTTCATCCTGGCCCGTCGGCGGTTGCGGTGCCGGTTGTTCATCGGCTGTCTCCTTCGGTTCGGAAGCGGGTGGGGAAACGGAATTCGCCCCCCCGTCGCCCCTCGTGCCGAGTGGCTTGCTGGGCGAGTGACGGCATCGTGCCCGAGTCCGCCGAACGGCCGCAGCGCACAATCTGAGGCGAATATGAGGTTGTTATGAGTCGTGTGGAGCGATCGGTGTGAGGAGGCGGCGTCGTGCGTACTCATCTGGTGGTGCCACCCCGGAGGGCAGCCGTTGCCGCCGGGTCGTGCGAGGGGGAAAGCCATGGAGGCGCATGTGCTCGGCCCGGTCAGGGTCGAAGTCGGTGGTCGGCGGGTTGTGCAGGGCAGGACCAAGCTGGCCGCACTGTTCGCCGCGCTGATCACCTCGCCCGGATGCCGGGCCGGCCGCACGGAGATCGAGACCTGTGTCTGGCCGGACGAGAGGGTGCCCGATGACCGGCTCCCCAGTCTGATGACGGCACTGCGCAAGAAGCTCGAAGTGCCCCTGGAACGCGGCAAGTCGAGCGCATATTCGATTAATCTTCCTTGGGAGAGCACGGACTATCTCCGCTTTCGCGAATTTGGCCGCCGGTCCGGCGCACCCGGTCTGTCGTGGCAGGAGCGGTTCGGCTGGCTCTCCCGGGCCATGGACGAATGGGGCTGCGAGGAACCGCTCCACGGGCTGCCGGGCCCCGGCTTCGACGACCGGAGGACCGAACTGCGCATCGAATGGCGCGAGGCCCTCCTCAGGCATCTGGCCGCCGCGCACCGCTCCGACGAGCTGGACTGGCTCCGGAACCGGACCGAGGGGCTCCTCGCCCAGTGCCCCGAGGACTGGCCGGTCTTCCGGTTCCATCTGCTCGCGCGACCGGAGCTCTCCCAGAGGTCCCGGTTCCGGCTGTACACCGGGATGCGGGACCGGTCCGGCCCGCCGGGGGACCGTGAACTGGAAGAGGAGATCAAGAGGCTGGTCAAGCGGGCATCCGTCAGCAGAGGAGGGTCCGACCGGTCCGAGCGGGCGGTCCCGCGCCAGCTCCCCGCCGCCGGCCGCTCCATCCTCGGCCGGGAGAGCCTGCTCGCCGGACTCCGCGAGACCCTGGTGAAGAAGCGGGCCGACGGCGTCATGGCGCTGGTGGTTCTCAGCGGAATGCCCGGAGTGGGAAAGAGCGCGCTCGCGCGTCATCTGGCGGCGGAGGTCGCGTCGGAGTTCACCGACGGTGCCCTCCACGCGGACCTCAGGGGATTCGCCGGTCTCGACATCGAACCCGCGTCACCGGATCAGATCCTGGACGGCTTCCTGGCCGCCCTGGAGGTGAAGACCAGGGCGACCGGCCCGGAGAACAAGGCCGCGGCACTGCGCACCCACCTCGCCAACCGGTCCGTGCTGATTCTCCTGGACGACGCTGCCGACGCCGAGCAGGTGCGACCGCTCCTTCCCGGGGACGGCAGCTGCGCAGTGATCATCACCAGCCGGAGCAGTCTGGACGGTCTCCACGCCAGTGAGGGGGTGTGCTTGACACAGATCGACCCGCTGGACGGAGAGGACGCCGCGGCGCTGCTCAACGACGCGCTGACACCGGAGAGCGCCGAGGCGAACAGGGACTCCGTCGCCGAGCTGGTGGGACTCTGCGGCCGGCTGCCGCTGGCGCTGTCCGTGATCGCACGGCGGATCACCAGGCGCCCTTCAGCCGCCATCCGCGCGCTCGTCGTCCAGATGCGCGAGGAACGCAACCGGCTCCGGGCCATGGACCTGCCCGACGACCAGCTCTCGGTCATGGCCGCCCTGCACTGCTCCGTGGGGGTGCGGTCGCCGGCGGCCAAGTGCCTGCTGTGGCAACTGGCCGTCCATCCCGGGCCCAGCATCGACTGGTCCGCCGCCGTCGACCTGGGCCGTGCGGGCGCGGGCGGCGATGTGGACCGGGCACTGGAGGAACTCTCCGGGGCGAATCTGGTGGAACTCAGAGATGACCGCTACCACTTGCACGACCTGGTCCGTGTGCTGGCCCGCCACCATATGGACAGCCATATCGACCGACCCCTTCCCGCGCTGCGGGAGAAGACTCTCAGCCGGGTGTTCGAGTACCAGCTCCAGCACACCTGGGCATGCGACCGGGTGATCGACTCCAACCGGGTGCTGCCCGTTCCCCCGGTCTCGGCCGATATGGAGGTGTATCCGCCGCAGAACGACAAGGAAGCGATGAGACTCCTCGACGCCGAGTACGAAACGGTGACGGGAGGAATCGAACTGGCCATCCAGAAGGGGTACAGCCGCTATGCCTGGCTGCTCTCCATGGTTCTGATCACCTATCAGTGGAGGAGGGGGCTCTACATCGCCGTGGAGCACAATCTGACGCGAGTGGAGAACTGCCGGGACATCACCGCCCCCAGCGACTGGGCCATGTTCCACAGGATGCTGGCCGGCAGCCGGGAGAAGCAGAAGAAGTACGCGGAAGCGGCGGACAGCCTCCGGACGGCCGTACTGCTGGGCGAGCAGGACGACAGCGACCCCGGCCGGCTGAGCCTCGCGCGCTCACTCCACGCCCTCGCGCTCACACTCCGCCGGCTGGCGGACCCCGAGGGCGCGGCGGAGTGCCATCGGCGGGCCCTGGACCTCTTCCGAACCCTCGGGAACAGGGTGGGCGAGGCGGGCGCGCTCAACGGCATCGGCACCCTGCACCACGACCGCGGCGAGTACGACGACGCCCTGCGCCAGTGCACGGAGGCCCGCTGGCTCTTCGAGGCCACGACGGACCGCAACGGCCTGGCCAATGTGCTGACCACTCTGGGAAAGATCCATCTCTCCCGGTCGGAGCGGGACCGGGCCCTCACCATGTACGAGCGTGCCGTTGACCTCTACCGCGAACTGGGCAACTGGTCCCATGAGGCCACCGCCCTGGAGCGCTGTGCCGACATCCTGGTGAGCGCCGGCCGCGCGCCCGACGCGGTACGGGCGCTGGAGCGGGTCGTCGTCCTGCTGGAGCGGCTGGGGGGCGAGGGGGTGCGGAACGTCCTCGACCGGCTGGACGGGCTCCGCTGACCCGGGGTTTCCCCGCTGCTCAGACGGCCGGCGGAGGACAGCGGTAGTACTCGGTGGGGTCGGGTGTGAGCGGCTTGGCCGGGGGCGGTGAGCCCGGTACGGGCAGAAACGGGCGCAGTTCGTCGCGCACCTCGGACACGGTCGGGCGGTTTTCCGCGACGGTGTCCACCATCCGCAGCGCGAGTGACCGGAACTCCCCCGGGATCAGCTCGATGTCCTCGGCGGGCAGCACCGGGCAGCCCGGTTCGGGCCGCTCCCGGCCCGCGTACGGCAACCGCATGATGGTCATCTCCAGCAGCAGACAGCCGAGCGCGAAGACGTCCGAGCGGGCGGTGAGGCCCCGATCGGACGCGTCGAGCTGCTCGGGCGGCGCGTAGCCGATCGTGCCACCGGCGTACTCGACGCGGACGCCGGCGCCGACAGCGAGTCCCAGGTCGAGCAGCCAGACCTGTCCGTCGGGCCCCAGGATCACATTCTCCGGCTTCACATCGCGGTGGACCAGCCCCCTCCGGTGCACCCCGGACAGGATCTCGCAGAGCTGACCGATCACCGAGGCGACGCTGGGGAGATGCTTGAGCGGCCTGGCATCGGCGATGACATCGTCCAGCAGCCTTCCCTCAGCGAATTCCATGACGATGCAGTACCGATTCCCGTGGTGGCCGTGATCGAGAATCCGCGGAATGCCCCGGACTCCTGACAGCCGGTCCCCCCACGTCGCCTCCTGGACGAAATCCTTGCCGATCTCCCGGTACCAGCTTTCCGATTCAAAAGCCCTCGGCTTCTGGAATTTGATGGCGACCTTCTCCCCGGTCTCCCGGTCGAACCCCGCGTACAGATCCCCCTGCCCTCCGCTGCCCACCTCCTCCAGCACCTCATAGCGATTCAGAACGATCTCCCTGATCCGTCCCATGACCAACTCCCCGATACGAGAAAGGGTGTGCGCAAGATGAGCACGGCAGAAACCTGGGTTCCCCCGGACGGTTTGTACCGCACATCCGATGTCATCACCGTGCCTTCGGGAATGTTCAAGGGCGGCGAGTACCGCTGCCCCGCGGCCGACGCGCTGAAGGCCAGGGCCTACCGCCCCGAGCGGCCCGTTACCCGGGGCCGGGAAGTGCTGGAGCACTTCGCCCTCGGCCCCTTCATGACCACCCTCGACGACGGTGACACGCCATCCGGCGCCCGGCGGCGGCCGGCACCGGCCCACGACGGTCTGCGGCAGTGGACCGCGCACGCCCTGGCCGCGTACCGCTCGGCGTTCCCGCCCGACCCCGCCGAGCCGATGACCGAGGTCCCCGCGCGCTGGGTCTACCGGCACCAGCGGCCGGCCGCCGACCGCCGGGGAGCGCGCGAGTACCGCATCACCGTCTGGGGGCGCTGTCTGCGGTCGGCGGACGGGACGCTGCGGGAGCTGCGCCTCCCGGTGCACCGGCTCAGCGGCGGCGAACCGCCCCCGGGGCAGATCGCCGCGGCGGCGCTGGTGCTCGCCGAAGGCGCCCCGGGGCCGAGGCCCGAGCGGGTGCGCGTCGTCGAGTTCGCGCTGCTCGACGGGCGCGTCCGCACCCTCTTCGACGGCACGCGGACGGAAGCCGTCGAACGGTACCGGGCCCACGGGGCCCCGGCGCTGGCCACCCTGCTGGACCAGCGGGAGTACCGGCCGGGACCCGCCTGCGCGGGCTGCGCGTACCTCTCCGTCTGCCCCGCCCTGCGCGAGGCGCCCGGCCTGCTGGGCGTCGGCACACCCGGAAGGACCCGGCGCACCTGGTCGGTCACCAACGGGCGCAACTACCGCGTCTGCCCGGCCCGCGACCATCTGCGGCGGCTGCGGCTGCCGACCGAGGACGCGGTCGAGCGCGGCCCGGCCGTCGAGCGCGGCCGGGCCCTGCACGCGTACCTCGCGGAACGCCACGCCCGGGGGCCCCTCCGGCCCTGTACGGCGGAGGTGCCCGCGCGCTGGGTGCCCGAGCCGTTCACCCTGCCGGACGAGGAACGCGCACTCGGCGCCCTGCTGCTCCGCCGTCACGCGGCGGTGTGCCCCCTGCGGTGCGTACGGAGCAGAAGCGATGTCCGCGCCGAACCGCGCGTGGTGCGTCACGACACCACCGCCGACGTGGTGGTGATCGCCGCACCCGACCTCCTCTACCGGGACGGCGACTCATGGGTGTGGCGCGAGACCAAGACGTCGACGAGCGACCACCCCAGGTGGCGCGAGGCGCTGTACGAGTATCCGCAACTGGCCCTGGCCGTGCTGCTGATGGCCCGGGGAGACCTGGGCGGCTCGCCCGCGCGCGCCCGGATCGAACTGGAGGTCCTCCGCCCCGGCGGTGCCGATCTGGAGACCGTCGACCCGTTCGCGCCCGCTGTCCGGGCCGCCGCCGAGGACGTGCTCGGCACCCTGGTCGCCGAGTGGCACCGGGACGATGTCTTTCCCGCCGCGCCCGGGCCCGCCTGCACGCGGTGCGAGGTGGCGCGCTGGTGCTCGGCGGGCCGGGCCGAGCGGGACGCCGCGTGAGCGCCCGGAGCGCCCGGAGCGCCGGGAGGCCCGGGACGGCCCGGACGGCCGGTGACCCGGTGGACCGGGCCGTGACACCGGACCCGAAGAGCCACGGGGACGGCACCGCTCTCTTCGCCGAACTGGCGCGCGTCGTCGCCGCCCTGGCGGCACAGGACGGGCTCCGCTCCTTCTCCCTGCCCTACCCGCGCGAAGCCCAGCGCGCCCTGGACCGGGCGGTGCTCCACTGTCTGGACCGGGGCCGGACCCCGCCGCGCAGCCTGCCGGAGCTGCTGTCCTGGTGCCGGGAACACCCGGCGGGCGGCCCGCTGTTCCGGGTACCGGCCGCCCTGGTCTCTCCCGGGGCCACCCTGATCGACCCGGTGGGGCACATGCCCACCAGAACCTGCCTGGAAGTCGCCTCCTCCGGACCGGAGGGCCGGGTGGAGCAGGAAGCGGTCCGTCTGCTGGCGGAGCTGGCGGCGGCCTGCGGCTCTGTCGACGCGTACGAGCGGTGCCGCCGGTTCCTGGCGAACCGGCCCGCGATCGGACAGCGCGACCGGTTCGCCGGACGCGAGCCCTGGAGCACCGCCGTATGGAACCGGGTCAGACACCTGTACGAGGCCGTCCCGGAGGCACTGCTCCACCGCCGGACACTCGCCCTGTGCGGCACCTGCGGACTCCCGGCCCTGGCCGCTCGGGAGAAGCCGAGAGCCTCGGCCGCCCGGGGCGGGCCGGACCCCTCGGCCGTCCGGGGTGCGCCGGACCCCTCCACCGGCCACCGCCCTGGCCGCTGGTGCGAGAGCGAGGACTGCCCGCCCGATGTCCCCTTCCGGCTGGTCCGGGACCCCGGCCACACCCTTCTGCTCCGGCGCTCCCTGCGCGTCTTCCTCGCCCTGCCCGGCCCCACCGAACACGCCGCGCTGGCCGCACTCGACCGCGCCGGAGCCGGGCACGAGCTGATCCCGGCCGGACTGGGCATGTACCGCGTCACCGGCGCCGGGCCCCGCGTCTGCTTTCTGCGGGCCGACGACCGGCGCGAGCCCGCGCTGCTGGCCGCCCGGGTCGCCGCCTCCCCGGAGGCCCTCGACGGCCCCGTGCTGGTCGTCACCCCCGGCCCGAGGGCCGAGCGGGACGGCTACCGCGCCGCCTTCACCGCGGCACTGCGCGACACCCCCGTCCGGGCGGTGCTGACCACCCCCGAGGACCTGGTGCGCCGGGCCCGCACCCTCCGCGTCACCCCGGACGCCCCTGACTGCCCCGATGCCCCGAACCCTCCGAGCGGAACGGAGACGGACCATGCGTAGCCTCACCCGTCGGCTGCACGACGTCCTGACCGAACTGTCGTCATACGCACCGCCGGCCACCGGGCCGGCCGCGCGACGATCCGCGTTCGAACCCCTCTGCCAGGTCGAGATCGGCCTCCACCTCCAGCACCGCCTGATGCCCGGGAGCCCGGCGGCCCACGCGTGGGTGCTCTTCAGCGGATACCCGTTCGCCGCCGCCCGGGGAGTCCCACTGCCCCCGGACACCGACACCGTGCTCCGCGTCGCCCGCCACTCCCTGTGGACCCTGCGCCGCCGGCGGGCCTGGCACGAGGCCCTGGAGCGGTACCAGCGCTTCGACCGCTCGCTCCGCGCCTTCGACGTACCCGACCAGAGCAGACCGGCCGAGCGGTGCGCCGTGTCCGTCGCCCCCGGACGCCTGGACGACTACGACGACCTGCTCCGGCTGGCCCCGCCGCTCGCCGGAGCACGGCCGCGGGTGGCCGGGCCGGGACCGCACGCCTTCCCGGTCAGCCGCACCCTGGCCACCGTCGAACTGCCGCCGGTCCCCGCCGTACCGCTGATCGCGCACGACCTGGACGCGCTGCCGCCCGGCAAGGGAGA
This sequence comes from Streptomyces sp. NPDC001985, assembly GCF_040296845.1. Lineage (NCBI taxonomy): Bacteria > Bacillati > Actinomycetota > Actinomycetes > Kitasatosporales > Streptomycetaceae > Streptomyces > Streptomyces sp. NPDC001985. Next base: position 5,781 of record NZ_JBEOYB010000004.1, on the reverse strand, counting down.
GCCCCTGACCTTCAGCCTCACCGAACTGCGGCGGACGGCGGAGCGGATGGACGCCCGGGACGCCGGGGACTCGCGGCGATGCCGCCACTGGGCCGCGAGGCTCGCCGAACTCACCCTCACGACCAGGACGGCGGACGGCTTCGAGCCCTCCGACACCCTCACCGTCGACCGCATCCAGCATCTGCTCGGCATCGTCGGCGCGGGCAAGAGCACCCTGCGCGACATCATCACCGTCCATCTCGCCACCGTCCGCGCGAAACGCGTCACCGTCGTGGTGGCCGACGTCGTCGATGTCCTCAGGCTGGTGGAGCTGTACAACGTCTACACCGACGGCGCGGCGGCACCGGTCATCGGCGCCTCCGGCCGGGAACGGCACGCCCAGCGGCTCCACCGCCGGCTGGCCGGCCGGGGCGAGCACCGGCTGCTCGCCCACGACGACCCCGCCTTCGCCCATCTGGGCACCTCCTGCGTACTGAACACCCTGAGCCGCGGCGGGCCCGGTCAGGAACCACTCTCCTTCGGCGAGGCACCCTGCACCCGGCTGCGGCCCCCGTCCGGCCCCGGCCGAGGGCCCGGCGCGCCCGAGTGGCAACGGGAGCGGATGAGCTGCCCGTACTGGTCCGTCTGCCCGCGCCACCACACCGCCCGCGCGCTGGTGGCCGCGGACATCTGGGTCGCCACCTTCCCCGCCCTCATCGACGCCCGGCCGCCGCGCCCGCAGAACGGCGAGAGCATCCGCTGTCTGGAACTCGCTTGCCGCCGCAGCGACCTGGTCATCGTCGACGAGGCGGACCGCGTCCAGATGCAGCTCGACCAGACCTTCGCCCCCGCCGTTCTGCTCGCCGGCGGTGACGACAAGGACGGCTTCATCGACACCCTGAGCGGACACAAGACCCGCGAGCTGTCCGTGGGTGGCCGGATTCAGCTCTCCGACCGGGATGTCGAGACCTTCACCGCCGCGCTGAACACCGCCGGGGCGGCCACCGACCGGCTGTACGCCATGCTGGTCGCCGACCACCCCCTGCGCACCTGGGTCAGGACCGGCTGCTTCAGCGCCTGGACGCTCCAGCTCGGACTGCTCGACGAGCGCTATCCGCTCCCCGACGACGCCCCCGCCGACCACCCGCACAGGGCCCCGCGCGAAGCCCTCGGGAACAGGCTCGACGCCTTCCGGGACAACCCCTTCGGCGACCGCTCCCGAGCGAGCGGGGAGGACTTCACCGAGCTGACCGGACTGCTCAACGAGGTGCTCCACACCGGCACCCCGGCGAACACCCGCGTACGCCTGGCCTCGGTGCTGGACGAGGTCTTCGACCTCGGGCCGCTGCTGGCCGCCAAGGAGGAGGCGTACGCGCGTGAACGCGCCGCATGGGAACAGCGGCGGGCGCTCCGGCAGCGGAAGGGCGGGCGGCCGAAGCGGGAGCCCTCACCCCCGCAGAAACCCGGTGACTGGCACACGGAAATCGTCAAGCACTTCGAGTTCACCCTGCTGCTCTCCGCCCTCGAACCGAAGCTCGCGCTGATCAACGCGATGTGGCCGAGGGTCGAGGCGGCCCTCAACCTCGGCTACAACACCATGTACCGCCGTGCGCTCGACTACGGGCCGATGGTGCCCGAGGCGCCGATGGGCAATGTCCTCGGCTTCCAGTTCCACGTCCGGGGCGGCCCGGACGAGGGCGGTGTCCGCAGCGGGGAGCTGACGTTCTTCCGGTGCAGCGGCGTCGGCCGGGAGCTGCTGCGGGCGCTGCCCGACCTGGTGACCGTGGACGGCCGGCCCGGCGCCCATCTCCTGCTGATGTCCGGAAGCAGCTGGGCCGGCCGGTCCAGCAAGTACCACATCCCGGTACCGGTGGGGGCGATCATCGAACCGCCGCCGGAGGTGACCGAGCGCATCGCCCGGGAGAGCGAGATGCGCTTCGAGTTCCTCACCGAGGACGGTACGGCGCTCCGGCTTTCCGGCACCGACCCCGACGACCGGCCCGAGAAGCTGCGGCGCATCGCGGCCCGGCTGGGGGCGAGCGAGGACGATGCGCCGGGCGGCGGCCCCCTGGAGCGGGAGCTGCTCGCCCTCCCCGAGGGCCGCGACCAGATCCTGCTGCTCGTCGGCAGCTACCAGGAGGCACGGGTGGTGGCGGACACCCTGCACAACCTCAACCAGCGCTGGCGGGGCAGGGTTCTGCGGCTGATCTCGGACGACGAGTCCATCGAGTCCGCCGAGTACACCGACGAGGCCGCCGGCGGCGCGGGGGAGGACGAGGACGGCGACGGGCACCGGGCCCGCACCCTGCGCCGAGGAGATGTGGAGCACCTCAAGGACTGCCGGGCCGACATCCTGGTGGCGCCGCTGCTCGCCGTTGAACGCGGCCACAACATCCTCAACGACGACGCCCGGGCGGCCATCGGCACGGTCTACTTCCTCGCCCGGCCCAACCCGCACCCGGACGACCTCTCGCTCGCCGTCAACGCCATCAACGACTGGATCGTGCGGGCCGTCGACAGCGGCGAGTTCGCGGCCTGGGTCCGCGCCGGCGCCACCGTGGACGACGGTGCCGAGGAGGTCCGCCGAAGGGCCCGCACCCGCTGGTACCAGGTGCTCCAGCGGAGCATGGCGTGGAGCCGTCTCGGGGAGGATCGCGAGCAGGTCACCTGGGACATGCTGGTCCTGATGTGGCAGGTCATCGGCCGCCTGGTGCGCGGCGGCGTGCCGGCCCGGGTGGTCTTCGTGGACTCCGCCTTCGCGCCCCACGCGACCGCCGTACCGCCCCGGCCCGACACCCCCGAGTCCAGTCTTCTGCACAGCGTGCTCGACGTGCTCGGACCGTACTTCGGCGACGAGTCCACCGTGTCGGGCCACGACCGGTTCATCACCCGCGCCCTCTACGAGCCGCTCTGGCGGATGCTCCACCGCTGTCTGCACCCGGCGGCCCCCACCCCCACCTCCCTCCCCACCCCGGCGACGGAAGGAAACCCGTGTACCGAATGATCCGTACGGCAGCCTATGAGACCGACCCCGCGCACGGTCCCTGGATCGAGTCCCCGTATGTGATGCGGCTCGGCGAGGAACTCCAGGGCGAACTGGCCGAACTCCGCGCCCGCACCCGCGCGGGCCGGGGCGGCCACCCCACGCGACTGCCGGTCCGCCGGCTCAACTCCCTGCTGCGGGCCATGGCCCCCGGGGTGATCGCCACCGCCCGCGACCTCGGCACCGACCCCCGGCTGCCCTGGCTGTACGGGCGTGAACCGGTGCCGCGAGAGGTGGTCGCGCCCCTGATCGGGGTCTGGGCGGCCGGTCTGTCGCGCGACGACGAGGACGGCGACACCGCCTGGACCGGGACGGCGGAGCAGGCCGTGGCGGCGCCGGTGGTCGCCGGGGAGGCCGGGGAGGGGACGCTGGGCGCGGAGGGCCGTCTGCTCGACGGCCTCGACCCGGCCCTGGGGCGGCTGCCGCGCTGGGAGGCCGAGCCCGTCGACATCACCGAGACCCTGATCTCGGCCGGCGGCACGGCCGAGCCGGCGCGCCGGCTCTTCAGCCTGCTGCCCGAGTGGATCGCCTTCCGGCTCGCCGCTCGCCCCTTCCGCGCCCGGGGCGGCGAACTCGCCTTCCGGGTCGTGTCCGGCGACCAGGGAGCCGAGCTGGTCTCCTGGCCGCCCCAGCGGTACGAGCACCGGAAGCGCACCTGGTACTACTCGGCCCTCGTGACCGTCACGGTCCACACGGTGCCGTTCGCCGACCGCTTCCACGTCCATGTCTCGACCAGCGTCCGCCGCTGGGCCACCCGCCTGGAGACCCGCCACCGGGACCTGCGCGGGGCCACCGTGCTGCTGGACGCGCCGCTGCCCTGGCCGGACGGCCCCGACCGCGGCCACCGGCTGATCGGGAACACCATCGGCTTCGACCGGAGCCGGGGACGGGTCGCCTGGCGGCGCCACAGCCCCGCCCTTCTCCTGCCCGACCTGGACATCGTCCGGCACTACCCGGAACCGGAGGAACTGCTCACGGCGCCGGAGAAGTGGATCCACGGTCTCCAGGGGATCTCCGCCGGAATCGTCCACAGCACGGCCCTCGGACCGCACGGCGTCGGCCCCGGACTGATGCCCAAGGAGCGGGCCGAGCTGGACGACTGGGTCGAGGAGGGGCTGCGGCCGATGCTGCGCCGCGTCCCCGACCTGACCCGGGTCACCCGGCGCAACACCCCCTCGCTGCTGCCCCGGACCACCGGCGCCGAGGACGGCACCGTCCGGGAGGCCCGCCGGGCGGACACCCGGCGCGAGGCGCTGGCCGGTGCCCTCGCCGGCCGGCCCCTGGAGATCGACCTCCTCTGGCAGACGCCGGAGACCCGCGACGAACTGCTCGCCGCGCTGCCCGTCCTGACCGGGCTGCCGCCGGGCCGCAGGACCGCCGGAGCGGCCGGGGACTCCTGGCGGTGGGCGGCCGACGGCATCGACCTCCGCGTCCGCACCCGCCCCGCGGGAGCCCTCGCCGCCCCGCTGGAGATCCCGGGCGACCGGGCCCGCACCCGGGCCGTCCGGCTCGCCGAGGCCGTCGCCGGCCGCTGCGCGCTGGCCGGTGAGGCACTGGAGCCGCCGGGGGCGGCGTCCCGGGCGCTCGCGATCGTCGAGATCGGCGGCAGGGACCGCTTCAAGGCCGTCCCGGACTCCGACCCCAAGCACGCCCTGCGCATCGCCTGCGCCCGCCGGGGACGGCTCAGCCAGTTCCTCAACCTCCCCCAGGACGCCGATGACACCCTTTCGCACCGGGCCCGCTGGACCTGGCTGGACGCCTTCCGCCAGCTCGGGGCCGTCGATCCGCCCCCGCACCGGGTCGGCGCGGGAATCCCGGGGGACCTCCAGTACGCGGCCCTCTGGATGGTCCGCCACACACGGAGGGGACCCACACGCTGTCCCGTGCGCCGCCTGGTCGCGGTGCGTCTCCGCCCCGAGGACGGCCCGGGTTCCCTCTGCGGCTGGGACCCCGACCGGTCCGCCTGGGTGCCCTACCCGGAGCTGCTGCTCTCTCTGGCCGCCACCGCGACCCCGGAGACCGGACCCACGACGGAGGCCCGGTGGCAGCAGGAGGCCGAGCGCCGGATCAGGACCCTGCTCTTCCAGCTCCGCGACCGGCCGACCCTGCTCCTGCTGAACACGGAGAACCTCCGCCAGTGCTGGCCCGGCCTCCGCAACGGCGCTCTCGTCAGGGACATGCTCGGCTTCGGCGCCTCACCCGCCCAGCGGCTCGCGGTCTACGGCTCCGACCTGCGTGTTGTCCTCACCCGCGACGGTGGCGGCCGGGACGAGGTCCCGGAGTGGTACGCCCACGACGGCAACGGCAGGGTGGGCTTCTCCCAAGGGGTCTGGGGCCCGCCCGAGCCGGAGAACCGGGTCTTCGCCAGCACGGCCGACGTCCCGCACACGGCGACCCTCCCCAAGGGCCTGATGAAGCTCCTCCCCACCACCGCCGGTCGCACGGCCCCCGGCAAGAGCGCCTGGAACCCCGTGCACCTGGAACTCACCGTCCTGGGCTGTCTGTCGGAAGAGGCCCTGACCGCCGCCGCCCGCACATCCACCCCACCCGACCGCCCCGCCGAATGGGCCACCCTCACCCACCAACTCCGCTTCCACGACGACTACCCGCCCCTCTCCCGCCCCCTCCCTCTCCACCTGGCCCGCCTGGCGGCCCAGTACGTCCTCCCTCTGGCCACCACTCCGGCGCCGGGCTGACAGAAGCACTCCAACGCGGCACTCGTGCTGCGCAGCGCGGCCCCCGCGCCACCGCCCCGGAAC